>JAQXNR010000123.1 GCA_029098105.1 Lachnospiraceae bacterium | reverse complement strand
AAAACCTGAATCCAATCGAAGAGGCACAGGCATATAAGAGACTTCTTACGGAATTCAATCTGAAGCAGGACGAAGTGGCAGAGAGGGTGTCTAAGAGTAGAACAGCAGTAACCAACTCTATGCGCCTTTTGAAGTTAAATGAAAAAGTACAGCAGATGGTAATTGATGAGATGCTTACAACCGGACATGCGCGAGCACTTCTGGGAATAGAAGATCAGGAGAAACAATACAATATCGCCATGCAGATTTTCGACCAGAAATTGAGTGTACGTGATACAGAAAAGCTTGTTAAGAATCTGCAGAATGAAAAGAAAAATGAGCCGGAAAAACCAAAATCAATTGATCCACAGTTACTTACTGTTTACCATGATTTGGAAGAACAAATGAAAGCAATTCTTGGAACAAAGGTTTCCATTAACCACAAGGATGAGCAAAAAGGTAAGTTGGAAATTGAATATTTTTCAGCAGACGAATTAGATCGAATTATTGATTTAATTCGAACAATTCAAAAATAGATATAAAAGACTATATATTTTAATATACAAATAGCCGAAAATAAAGATAGGAGAATATAAATGATATCAAAATATTTGGGATTTGATTCAGATTTTATTATTATTGGTCTGGTTGCGGTGATTCTTATTCTCTTAGTACTTGTTATCGTTAACATGGTACAGATCAATAAAATGAAGAACAAATACAAAGTATTCATGAGTGGAAAGAATGCAAAATCTTTGGAGGATACCTTAATCCAGAGACTGGAACAGGTTGATGACTTAATTGCAGCAAATTCTACAAATGAAATGAATATCAAGAAGATATTCAGCAACATGAAATTTACGTTTCAAAAAATTGGGTTGGTTAAATATGATGCGCTGAATGAAATGGGCGGTAAATTGAGTTTTGCCCTGGCTTTATTGAATGAGACTAATGATGGATTTGTTATGAATGCAATGCACACAAGAGAAGGGTGCTATACATATATCAAAGAAATCATTGATGGAAATTCAGTAATTGTTTTAGCGGAGGAAGAAAGGGAAGCGTTAGATATGGCCAAGAAGGGCAAGTAACTTTTTACAAGGAAGGTTATGTAAAACGCGTATGAGAATCAAAGCTGTAAGCATGATTAACGGGGGAGAAATACTGGCAGAGCCGATTCTGACTGAGAAGAAAGAAATCCTGATTCCAAAGGGAACAAGAATGAAGACGGATTATATTCCGTTAATTCAATCAATCGGAATCGAATCGCTGTGTATTGAAGACCCCTATGAAACATATGAGATGCCACATCCGATTCTTCACAAGGATCGTCTGGAGGCATTCGTTGTTCGTGTGCGGAAAGTCATGGAGAGACATATCTATCACACGAATAGTAGTTTTCTGCGCAATTATGAGGATATTGCAAAAGAAATCGTAGATGAGATGCAGCGAATGCCGGACGATGTCATTATTGACATGAATGAGCGCTCTGCTAATCTGTACGAACATACAGTTATGGTTACTCTACTTTCTGTTAATGTTGCAAAGAAACTTTCTTTAGATAAAAAACGACAATATAACATTGCGCTTGGCTGTCTGCTTCATGATATTGGAATACGCTTTATCACTGTACCATACGAAAATATTGACATAGCAAAAATGGACAAAAGCGCTGTATTGGAATTGAAGAAACATACCATTTTAGGATATACAGCCCTTGTCGAAGAGGATTGGATTCCGGATATTTCCAAGAGAATGGTATTATCCCATCATGAGAAATCAGATGGAACCGGATATCCAATGAGACAGAGAAACAAGGAAACAGAATGTAAAATCATCCAGGCCTGTGATGCATTTGACAGTTACATTACAGGAATGGAATGTAAGAGGATATCTGTTCAGCAGGCACTGGAACGAATGGAGTCTGAGTCAGAAGAAAAATACGATAAGGATATTGTGGATTATCTTGTTTCCACAGTTGCAAAATACCCTGTTGGAACAACGGTGAAAACAAGTTCTTCTTCGGAGGGAGTTGTAATATCTCAAACTATTGACCCGCAGAACCCGATTATTATGCTTCTTAGTGAAGAAACCGGTTCAGGGAAAAATAAATTGAACCTAATGTTAGAAAAAGATATTTCTATTCTTCAAGTAGTATGATAGAATGGATTAGATTGATTTAAGGAGGATTTCCATGCATAAGTTCCTTCGAAGCATTGGATATTCAAACATCGGGAATAAAGAATTAGAAGAAATACTTCATGAAATAATTTTGCACCCGGACGTAATGAAAGTAACAAAGGACTCAGAAGGAAATGAATTTGCGGAACTGTCGAAATCTGTTTCCACCAGCATGGGAATAACAATTAGAGGAACATACTCCGAAGATGATGAATTTCATATGGATTATTACTTTCCTGTTTTGTATGGAACCACAGTTACTACACAGGAAACCGTGGAAGTTGAGAAACATGCAGAGAAAGAATCCTATGCTGGAGTATGCGATGATGTACATCTTGGTGTAACCTTAATCTTCTATTTACAAAATGTTGCCGATTATCTGGCTGAATCTGTATACAGAAGCAGTCATGTAAAATATGAAGGCGCAGTATTATCTGCATTATCTGTAGAAGGGAAAATTCTTCTCCCGATAAAAGAAACCGTAAAGGCAAAAGCAAACAGTATGAAATCCAAAGACAGGAGTCAACTGGTGGCAGAAGCGCGGGAAGGAAATGAAGATGCATTGGAGAACCTGACGCTGGATGACATGGATACTTACAATATGATTAGCAGGAGAGTCATGAATGAAGACTTGTTTTCCATTGTAAGCTCCACGTTTATGCCTTACGGAATTGAAAGTGACCAATATAGCATTCTTGGAACAATCCGAGACTTCTCCAAGGTTATGAATAAATTCACAGGGGAAGAGATATATTGCATGAACATCGAATGTAATGAAATAGTATTCGATGTCTGCATTAATGAAAAAGACCTGCTAGGGGAACCGGCAGTTGGAAGACGTTTTAAAGGAAACGTATGGATGCAGGGTAGTTTGTGTCTCGAATAAGAGACACAATTCCAAATATAAATTTTGTTCTCATAGTTAAATGGATATAACAAGCGCCTCCTAAGCGCTAGTTGTGGGTTCGATTCCCGCTGGGAACATTCATTTTAAGCAGTAATGACTAGAAAATCATTGCTGCTTTTTTCGTGTTAAAAGGCATTTTTGATGACAAATTTGTCATCGAAACTGATTTCTTGTCACCAATCCATATTTTTCGAAACTGTCAGCCCCAGTGAAAAGGCATTTGCCTACAAGATGAAGTACGAAGTAATCAAAAGAAGAGCTGGGAGAAGAAAATGTGGTCAGGTGGACCACAATTTAGGTAAGAAGAGCATAGAGCTGATTGGCGAAGAATGTGGAGACAGTCCAAAGCAGGTTCAGAGGTATATCAAGATAACAGATCTGATACCGGAAATGCTTGAAAAGGTGTATAGTAAAATAGAAAATTATATTGACAATTGAATGGATATTCAATTATAATAAAAGACAGTTGAACAAACACTCAATCAAAAAGGACAAAAGAAATGGCAAAAAACGAATTTATTTGTGACTGTAATCCAATTAATGAAAAAGTTGTATCGGAAGCAAAAGAAAACATGTTGTCAGCTGATGTGTATGATAAGGCGGCAGGGTTCTTCAAGATAGTTGGTGATCCCACCAGATGTAAGATAATTTCAATACTGAAACAAAATGAGATGTGTGTTGGAGATATCGCGAATGTATTATCCATGACGAAATCTTCGATTTCGCATCAGCTAAGTAAGATGAAAGAGTATGGTGTAGTGAAAAGTCGAAAAGAGGGAAGGGAAGTATATTATTCCCTTGATGATGAACATGTGGCAGAAATCTTTGCTATCACGGTAGAGCATATTGCGCATACGCATGCTTAAGGAGAAAAAGTGTATGGGAGATTGTATCACTTGTACTTTAGAAAGAGAAGGCTTCAGAGGACATTTTTATTTGGAAAATAAAGAAAAAACAAAGTCATTATCGCTGTTGGTGGTGCATACTGTGACGAGAAAACCTGCATTGCAATGACCGGATGGAGGGTGTTAGTTCTTCAAACAAACGACTTCATTGCTCGGTATATACATATAATGGGGAGAATGTTCCTTATACAAAGTTGGAAATGCTTGATCAGGGGATGCTCAATTGGTTGAAAATGGCAGTGAAAGAAGATGGCTATGGAATAAAAAGATTTATGAAAGAAGGACTATTCATTTTGTGAAGTGCAAAAACATATATTCCTTCGTAAGGAAACATTGTCAACCGGCGGAGGTATGTGTGACTGCACATATATCAGCAAAGATATTGCAACAAGGGAAGAATTACAGGCTTTTGAAGATGACATGAGAAATGAAGAGAAACGAGGAGGAGTTGTTTTATGAATAAGTTTTCTAAATACATCAGTTCACAATTCAAGAATCCCAGAGGATTTTTCGGTGTCATCATAAGCTTGATTCAGAATGTGCTCAATAGAGCGATGTATAAAAATGCTGCCACTTTGGTTAATTTGCAGCAAAATGAAAGAGTATTAGACATCGGTTACGGAAATGGATATCTGCTACAAAAACTATATAAAAAACAGGTGGTTGATCTATATGGCATAGATATTTCCGATGATGCTAAAAAAATGGCAACAAAGAAAAACAAGAAAGCTGCGAAGGAAAACTATCTACATTTATCGGTAGGAGATTGCTGTAATCTTTCCTATGAAGATGATACTTTTGATGCTGTAACATCCATAAATACGGTTTATTTTTGGAAGGATACAGTCAAAGGCTTATCTGAGATTCGACGGGTACTGAAGGCTGGAAAGTCATTTTATAACGTCGTTTACACAAAAGAGTATTTGGATACCATTAAGTATACGCAGATTGGATATAAGAAGTTTGAACTAGAGGAACTTGAAGAATATGGAAGACAGGCTGGTTTTGAGCACATAGAAAAAAGAGAGATTATGAAGGGGAAAGGCTTTGTGGTGATATACACAAAGTAATGGAGTGAACATGTTTTGGAATATGTCTGCAAATTTTTGTTAAGGAGAGATGTTTATGGAGTATGCAAGGCTGTATCCTTTTTGGGAGTTATTGACAGAGGAACAAAAATCTTATATTAAACAATACTGTTATCAGGAAACATACCAAAAAGGAATGTTAATGCATCGATCAAAGGACAGTTGTAAAGGATTGATTACAGTATTATCAGGACAGTTAAGAACATACTTAATGTCTGATGAGGGTCGGGAAGTGACGTTGTTTCGAGTAAATGGAGGAGAAGTATGTGTTCTGTCGACAACTAGTTTGATGGATTCGATTGAGTATGATGTTTTAATTGAACCTACAGAGAAGACGGAAGTACTTATTCTTCCTACAGACTGCCTGAATCATATCTTAGCAGATAATCCGCATATGGAATTATTTTTATATAAAACTGCAGCAGAGCGGTTTTCCGAGGTTATGTGGACGATTCAGCAGATTCTGTTTCAACGCATCGATCAAAGAGTGGCCGCTTTTTTGTGGGATGAATATGTTCGTAGCAAAGAGTTGACACTGTGTTTGACTCATGATGAGATTGCCAGAAATATCGGCAGTGCCAGGGAGGTAGTTTCAAAAGCGTTAAAATATTTGGCTGAAAACGGGCTGATTGAATTAAAGCGCGGGAAGATCGTGATTATTGATACAGAAAAATTAAAATCTTTTTTGTAATGTGACTTTGTTACATACGAAGACCTCTGTTTTTGATACAATTTCAGAAACAGAGGTTTTTTGTAGAGGAGAGAAATTACCATTATGAAATCTAAGAAGTATGTAAGAGTAGATAAAGAACGATGCGTGGCTTGTGGAGCCTGTGTAAAGGAATGTCAGCGAAATGCTATCATGATTTGGAAAGGTTGTTACGCTAAAAGTGACGAAAGTATCTGTGTAGGATGTGGAAAATGTGCTTTGATATGTCCTGCCGGAAGTATTGAGGTTTTACAGAGGGAGGGTAGCAATGAATAAGAAGCGTTGGTATGATTATTTATGGATATGGTCCATTGTTTATTTTGCATTAGGCTTTTTTAATATTTTGTTTGCATGGCTTGGCATGATTGATTTTCTGGTTCCTTTGGTATTTGCTCTGGTTGGAGGAAACAAGCACTTCTGTAATAAGTACTGTGGAAGAGGCCAGTTGTTTTCAGTCCTTGGAAAAAACAGAAAGTGCTCTATGGGAAGACCGACACCAAGATGGATGACTTCCAAGTGGTTTCGGTATGGATTTTTGATATTCTTTTTATCGATGTTTGGCAATATTGTTTTTCAAACCTGGCTTGTGGCAAGCGGAGCCGGTACCCTTAAGGAAGTGATTAAGCTGTTTTGGACAATTCGTATTCCATGGGGATGGACATACAGTGCCGGGATGGTTCCGGATTGGATTGCTCAGTTCAGTTTTGGATTTTACAGTTTGATGCTGACGTCTACACTGATTGGACTGATTGTTATGGTGTTATATAAACCGAGAACCTGGTGTTCTTTCTGCCCAATGGGAACTATGACACAGGGTATTTGCAAATTAAAATCGAAAGATGAGGAGGAAATGTAAAGATGCAGTCAAGAGTAGAAGAAGCTGCTACGAAAAAAATGCGTGGATATAACTGTGCGCAGGCAGTTGCATGCACATATTGTGATCTTGCAGGGATCAATGAAGATACCATGAAGAATATAACGCAGGGCTTTGCAGTCGGAATGGGCGGCAGTATGGAAGGAACCTGTGGTGCATTAATCGGTGCAACCTGTGTTCTTGGCATAATTAATCAGAACCCGCAGAAGACTATGAAGGAAACCAGAGAAATGATGTTATCCTTTAAGGAACAAAATGGTACAGTTGTCTGCAAGGAATTAAAGGGTCTTGCTGATGGGAAAAAAAGGAGAGAATGTATTGATTGCGTAAGAGATGCAGCTCGTTTAGTGGAGACGAAGATAGAATAGATGAAAAAGAAAATGAGATTCAAATTATTTCTGGATGTGTTACTAACGCTCATGCTTGTGACCTTGTATTCAAAGAACTTTTTTGGAATACACTATCATGAGGTGATGGGAATAGCGATATTTTACTGTTTCTGGATTTTGTCTGGATGGGAATTAGCGGGGTATTGATTTCAAAAACCATATTTGTAGACCTGTCAACTTCAAATGTTGCAGTAAAATTATATCATTTGTTTTTCGGAGGAGTGTCGGTAATTCTTCTGGGAATTCATATTGGACTTCATATTTGCAGAAAAGAAATGAGAAAATGGATTGCGGTAACAGTAACAATACTGGCACTGGCAGGGGGTATTTACGGTATTTGTAGTTCGGAAATGGTAAGATGGATTGGGATGCCTTTTGCAGTTTCTTCAGAGATTCATCATGAGGAAAACAGAGAATTCCCACAAGAATCTGATAAAGAACCTGGTCATGGAGAGGGAAAAGGTTTCAACCATCGACATCCGACCTCATACACGCTATAATATAGGTAATCTAATAAGAAAATAGTGTCATCATTTTGTCAGCGAAAGCCGTTTACTTGAATGATATATGTTTTTTGCATGGCTTAAACTCTATTCTCCTTCTGAAATCAGTTTCGCATATTTCATGTGCAAAGCAACATCTTTACTTTTTTCACCATTTAACATATTTGTGGTATCTTCCATGCCTTCAAAAGTTCCGTAAACAGTGATAATGTCATTTTCCAACACATTCACATAATAC
>JAQXNR010000122.1 GCA_029098105.1 Lachnospiraceae bacterium | reverse complement strand
TCGGGATTACCGGGGAGGTGGACGTTCTTCCGGAAGGGAGACCACTGCCCGGGTGGCAGCGGGTGCCATTGCGGCAAAACTTTTAAAAGAATTAGGAATTCAGGTGACTGCCTATACCAAATCCATTGGTTCTGTCAGCATCTCACCAGAACGGTTTGATTTGGCAGTGAGAGATACCAATCCGGTGAATATGCCGGATGAGCAGGCAGCCCGGGAGGCGCAGCAGTTGTTGAATGAGAAAATGGCGCAGAAAGATTCTGTGGGCGGCATTGTGGAGTGCGTGGTACAGGGTATGCCTGCTGGTGTAGGAGAGCCGGTTTTTGAGAAATTGGATGCCAACCTGGCAAAGGCAATGCTTTCCATCGGAGCGGTGAAAGGAATGGAAGTGGGGGACGGTTTTGCTGTAACCGGTATGAGCGGTTCCAAGGACAACGACGGATTTTATTATGATGAACTAGGGCAGGTGAAAAAGAACAGCAACCATGCAGGGGGAATTATGGGAGGAATCAGTGATGGAGCGGACATTGTAATCCGTGCTGCCTTTAAGGCGACGCCATCCATTGCTTCAGAACAATCTACCATCAATCAGACTGGAGAAAACATTACAGTTTCCATTAAAGGACGCCATGACCCGATTATTGTGCCCCGGGCAGTGGTAGTTGTGGAATCAATGACTGCGCTGACTCTGGTGGATATGCTGTTTGTCAGTATGACTAGCCGGATGGATAGAATCAAAGAGTTTTTTGGAGGAAAACAGTAATATGTATGAAATTATAAATCAGGAGGGAAGGGCAAAAAGTGCCCGGTTTACCACAGTGCATGGGGTAATTGAAACTCCGGTTTTTATGAATGTGGGAACGGTGGGCGCCATCAAAGGTGCTGTTTCTACAATGGATTTACAGGAAATTAAAACTCAGGTACAATTGTCTAACACCTACCATCTCCATGTTCGTCCCGGGGATGATGTGGTGTACAAACTAGGCGGACTTCACAAGTTTATGGTATGGGACAAGCCGATTTTAACGGATTCTGGTGGATTTCAAGTGTTTTCTCTGGCAGGTCTGCGCAAAATCAAAGAAGAAGGTGTGTATTTTCATTCCCATGTGGATGGCAGGAAGATTTTTATGGGACCGGAGGAAAGTATGCAGATTCAGTCCCATTTGGCTTCTACCATCGCTATGGCGTTTGATGAGTGCCCCTCCAGTCTGGCAGACAGGAATTATATTCAGCAGTCTGTGGATCGCACGTCGCGGTGGCTTTTGCGCTGTAAAGAGGAAATGCAGAGGTTAAACAGTCTTCCGGAAACCATCAATCCCCACCAGTTGCTGTTTGGCATTAACCAGGGAGGCACTTTTGACGACATCCGTGTTGACCATGCAAAAAGGATTGCGGAGATGGATTTGGACGGCTATGCAATCGGGGGACTTGCGGTAGGAGAATCTCATGAAGAAATGTACCGGATTCTGGATGCAGTGGTGCCGCATCTGCCGAAGAATAAACCTACTTATTTGATGGGAGTGGGAACGCCTGCCAATATTCTGGAGGCGGTAGAACGGGGTGTAGATTTTTTTGACTGTGTATATCCTAGCCGGAACGGACGGCACGGGCATGTGTATACGAACCAGGGCAAACGGAATCTGTTTAATGCGAAATATGAACTGGATTCCCGTCCGATTGAGGAGGGATGTGGTTGTCCTGCATGCCAGCACTACAGTCGTGCCTATATACGGCATCTTTTAAAAGCAAAAGAAATGTTGGGAATGCGCCTTTGTGTATTGCACAACCTATATTTTTACAACACGATGATGGAAGAAATTCGTCAGGCAATCCGGGAAAACCGTTATGCGGCATATAAGAAACAGAAACTGGAAGGAATGCAGGGGGCTGCAGACTAGAATTGTGTCTATTTCTTGAATATTTAAAAATTGCTCTTGACGTATAGTTGGAAAAAAAGTACAATTTGCCTAGATAATAAGAATATACGCAAGGCAGGAAAAGGAGATTTAAAATGAGTATTTTTCAGATGTTTTTAGCAGAAACAGCAGCGAAAAATAATGGTGGTTCCATGGTGGGCATGATTATTTTTTATGTTGTAATTATTGGTGCGATGATGTATTTTATGGCAATCCGCCCTCAGAAGAAGCAGCAGCAGTCCATGAATGAACTGGCAGCAGCACTGGCGGTAGGGGATTCCGTTTTGACAACAAGCGGTTTTTATGGTGTTGTTATTGATATAAACGATGATATTGTAGTTGTAGAATTTGGAAGTAATAAAAATTGCCGGATTCCTATGAAGAAGGTGGCAATCCAGACGGTGGAGAAACCGGACGGCACCACGATTTCGCTGGAGCGCTAAAAAGTAAGACGTTGGACCTTTGACCAACGTCTTTTTTTCGGAATCATTTGTTTAACTCACCATGCCGCCCAGCATACCTCCGCCCAGACATAACAGTATCGCGGTGATGTTGGAGGTGGAGAATAGTTGGATGCCGTGATTGGCGATGGCAGATACGAGAATCAACAGGGCGATGTAGCAAAGCCCCAGAATGAGTCCCCAAAGAAAGCGTCGCTCCTCTACTTTTTTGCCGAGGCGAAATCCTCCAAGAAAACAGGTGACAATATAAATGCAGACAATAATGACGTTTACAATGCCAGAGGACAGGTTGCATTGGAATACGAGAAATGCCAGCAGTAAAAGGAGTACGATGGTCAGCAGGTAGGAGAGCAGAAGACAGCGGATGGATTCCAGGATTTTGTTTTGGATTGGCATAGGATTGCCTCCCTTCTTATAAGGTGTATTTTTAGATGATTGCAAAATTTTTATGCAGCAATAATCTGTCTGGTTATACTATATGTGAAGGCAGTCCATTTTATGAAAAAAATTAAATTCTATTAATAGAGAAGAGTTGAGGAGGCAGAATATGAAACACATTATTTCCTGTGAGCAGTTTGATAGGGACTATTTGGAGGGCTTGTTCCAGTTGGCGGATGATATGATGCAGACACCGGAAAAGTATTCCGAAAGTCTTAAGGGCAAGGTGATTGCCACTATGTTTTTTGAGCCCAGTACCCGTACCCGGCTTTCTTTTGAAGCAGCGATTTTGCGTCTGGGTGCGAAAAACATCAGTACAGAAAATGCCAGAGAGGCATCCTCTGCCACAAAAGGGGAATCTCTGGAAGACACCATCCGGGTGCTTAGCGGTTATACCGACGGGATTGTGATGCGGCATTTTGATAAGGATGCGGCAATCCGGGCGGCAGCGGTTTCCAGTGTCCCCATATTTAATGCGGGTAGCGGCAGTGGTGCCCATCCAACTCAGGCATTGCTGGATATGTATACGATTCACAAGTGCCAAAAGCCCTTTGACCATTTGACTGTGGCGGTAGTGGGAGATTTGCTGTTTGGAAGAACGGTGCATTCTCTGATTAAACTTCTTTCGGTATATGAGCATGTGATTATATATGGGCTGTCCAGTCCCAATTTCGCGCTGCCGAAGGAATATGTTGATTACCTGCATCTGCACAAGGCGACGTATATACCCTGCACCAGTTTTGAGGAATTGCCGGGAAATATTGATGTGATTTATAACACCCGGACTCAGTTGGAGCGGTTTACGGAAAGTGATTTGGCTCCCCGGGAGTTTATTGTAAATAAAAAGGTAATGAGCCATTTCAGTGATGAGACGATATTACTGCATCCATTGCCGAGAAATGCAGAAATTGATACGGATGTGGATGATGACCCGAGAGCCTTGTATTTCCAGCAGGCTCATAATGGTATGTGGGTACGGATGGCATTGCTCTATGATACCATACGAAATTGTTAGGGTTTGGGAAAAAGAAAAAGGAGAGACAGATGGATAAGATTAGAAATTTAGTGGATTTACACACTCATTCTACGGCTTCGGACGGAACGCTGACTCCGGCACAGGTGGTCCGTCATGCTTATGACAAAGGACTAAAAGCGATTGCTTTGACCGACCATGATACGGTGGATGGTGTGGCAGAGGCCATGCAGGAGTGTGCTGCTTTGAATGAAGAACTGGCGGGCTGTGGAGTAAATGAGTTAAAGGAGCAATGGAATCCTTTTGAAGTGATTCCTGGCATTGAGATTTCCTGTAATTATGGGAAAACAGAACTTCACATTCTGGGGCTGTTTATAGATTATAAAAACGAAGAACTTTGCAATGCTTTGGTGGAAATCCGGGAGAAACGGATTGCCCGTAACAAAAAAATGGTAGAACTGTTTCAGGAACACAATATGGACATTACGCTGGAGGATTTGTACCACGGCAATTACAATACGGTGATTACAAGGGCGCATTTCGCTCGGATTATGCTGGAGAAGGGATATATTAAGACGAAAGCCGAGGCATTTGACCGATATATTGGTCCGGGATGCCCTCTGTACCTTCCCAAGCCCACGATTACTCCGGAGCATGCTATGAGTATGCTGACCGGGGCAAAGGCAGTGCCGGTTCTGGCGCACCCTTACCAGTATAAATTGGGAGATGCCGGGACAGAGGAGTGTGTTCAGTACTTGATGAAACTGGGATTGAAAGGAGTAGAGGCATACCATTCCTCAAACAATACCTATGAAAGTGGAAAATTAAAGGACATGGCAGTGCGAAATGGATTGCTGGTAACCGGGGGTTCCGATTTTCATGGAGCCAACAAGCCGGATATTGAGATTGGCTGTGGACGGGGCGGACTGCGGGTGCATGAAAGTTTGCTGGAAGATGTGCGAAAGTGCAAAAAACTCTTTTCTTAATAGAATTCTTATGTTATAATGTTTTGAGTTATAAATGAATAAAGGAGGCATAGCTACATGAAGCGGATTAAGACTTTAACAAACAAGACCTTGAAAAATACAATGGCAAAAGGTGGTTGTGGCGAGTGTCAGACTTCCTGCCAGTCTGCATGTAAGACATCTTGTACTGTTGGAAACCAGAGTTGTGAGAGCCAGAAATAATTTAACAATCTTCACATTGTTTATAAAAAGGCTATTCATAGCATTTGAATAGCCTTTTATGTTGTGTTACAAAAGTAAGGAGTAAGTGTGATGATTCATCAATATAAGAATAATGGCTACAATATTGTTCTGGATGTATGCAGTGGTTCTGTACATGTTGTGGATGATGTTGTCTACGATGTACTGGAGCAGTATTCCCGGGAATACGACAAATTGTGTGCTGGTGACGGGGAGACATCCTGCGGTGACCAGTGTGATAGTTGCAGTTTTTCCCTTTCCGGGGAGACGAAGAAGAAAATTGTTGATTCCGTAAGCAGCCGATACCCTGAGGAGGATGTTCGGGAGGCGATGGAGGAGATTGAAGAATTGAAGGCGGAGGGGTTGCTCTTTGCCAGAGATGAATACAAGGACTACATTATTGATTTCAAAAAGAGGAAAACCGTAGTCAAGGCACTTTGTCTACACATTGCCCATGACTGTAATCTGGCGTGCCGTTACTGTTTTGCAGAAGAGGGCGAATACCATGGAAGACGGGCTCTGATGTCAGCAGAGGTGGGAAAGCAGGCTTTGGATTTCCTCGTTGCCAATTCTGGAAACCGCCGGAATCTGGAAGTGGATTTCTTCGGTGGGGAGCCTACGATGAACTGGGAAGTAGTCAAGGAGATTGTGAGATATGGGCGCTCTTTAGAGGAACCCCACAATAAGAAGTTCCGGTTTACTCTGACGACAAATGGAATCCTTCTGAATGATGAGATGATGGAGTTTGCCAATCAGGAGATGAGCAACGTAGTGCTGAGCATTGATGGGCGAAAGGAAGTTAATGATTATATGCGTCCCTGTCGTAACGGCAAGGGCAGTTATGATTTGATACTGCCGAAGTTCCAGAAGTTTGCAGAACTTCGAAATCAGACGAACTACTATGTCCGGGGGACATTTACCCACCATAATCTCGACTTTGCGGAAGATGTTCTACATCTGGCAGATTGTGGTTTTCAACAGATTTCTGTAGAACCGGTAGTGGCGGGACCAGAAGATGACTATGCCATCCGGGAGGAGGACCTGCCTCAACTTATGGAGGAATATGACAAACTGGCAAAGGAGATGGTAATCCGGAATCAGGAGGGAAGAGGTTTTAACTTTTTCCATTTTATGATTGATTTGGAACAGGGACCCTGCGTTGCCAAGCGGTTGTCGGGTTGTGGTTCGGGAACGGAATACCTGGCGGTGACACCTTGGGGAGATTTATACCCCTGTCATCAGTTTGTCGGAGAAGAAAAGTACCTCATGGGGAATGTTAAGGACGGCATTACCCAGGAAGAGATACGGGATGAATTTAAACTTTGCAATGTATATGCAAAGGATAAATGTAGAGATTGCTTTGCGAGATTTTATTGCAGTGGCGGTTGTGCCGCCAATTCCTACAAGTTCCACGGGCATATTAATGATGCTTACGACATTGGTTGTGAACTGGAGCGCAAGCGAATCGAGTGCGCAATTATGATAAAAGCCGCAATGGCACAAGAAAAGGAGAGTTAACAATGAAAAATCAGAAAACGAAGGGCATATTGTTTATTGTATGTTTCATAATCCTTTCTGTTCTGGCAAGTTTTGTTGTGTTACAGGGCGTTGGCAGACAGCATAAGGGAAAAGCATCCCACATTAAACTGGGATTGGATTTGGCCGGTGGTGTCAGCATCACTTACCAGATTAAAGACGACAATCCGACGGAAACGGAAGTAAATGATACAATTGCCAAGATTGAAGACCGTGTGTATGAGTACAGCAACGAGGCAAATGTATATAAAGTCGGAAGCAATCGTATTCAGGTTGAGATTCCTGGCGAAACGGATGCCAATAAGATTCTGGAAGAACTGGGTAAGCCGGGTTCTCTGAGTTTTAAACTGGAAGATGGTACAGAAGTATGTACCGGTTCAGACATTAAGAGTGCAGAGGCAGATGCCCAGACAGACAGCACTACCGGAACAAAGGAATATGTAGTACGCCTGGAATTCAACGATGAAGGAGCGAAGAAGTTCGGGGATGCGACTACAGCAAATGTAGGAAAGCCCATTTATATTTTCTACGATGAGCAGTTGGTAAGTTACCCTACAGTTCAGGAGCCGATTACTGATGGTTCCTGCCAGATTGACGGACAGGAGAGTCTGGAAGAAGCCAAAAAACTGGCAACTTACATCCGTATTGGTGCCCTGCCTCTGGAATTGGAAGAATTAAGTTCTCAGGTAGTGGCAGCACAGTTAGGTTCTGAAGCAATTAATACCAGTGTTAAGGCAGGTGCCATTGGATTTGGTATTGTCTGCCTGTTTATGATTATAATTTATTTCTGGCCTGGTTTGATGGCCAGTCTGGCATTGTTTGCCTATATTCTGCTTACTATGCTGGCTTTGAACGGATTTAATGTTACTCTGACACTGCCAGGTATGGCGGGTGTTATTCTCGGTGTTGGTATGGCGGTGGATGCCAATGTCATCATCTTTACCCGTATTAAGGAAGAACTTCGGGATGGCAAGAGCGTAAAGACCGCATTGAATTCTGGTTTTAATAAAGCGTTGTCAGCCATTCTGGATGGTAATATTACTACCTTGATTGCAGCAGCCGTATTGTATTTGAAAGGTTCCGGTACGATTCGCGGTTTTGCTGAGACGTTAGCACTTAGTATTGTGCTTTCTATGTTCACCGCATTGGTGATTACCAAGTATTTATTGAATTCTTTCTATGCACTGGGCGTACAAAAACCGTCACTGTATGGTAAAGCAAAACCGACAAAGGTATTTGGCTATGTTAAAATCAGCAAGTTCTGTATGGCAGTTTCTCTGATTGTGATTCTGGCAGGTTTGATTGCACTTCCAATCAATAAGAAGAACACAGGCTCCATTTTGGAATATGATTTGGATTTTAAGGGTGGAACTTCCATGACTTTGACACTGAAGGAGAATATGTCAGTGGCAGAGGCAGAGAAGACAGTAAAGCCCGTTGTGGCAAAGGCTGCGGATATTTCAGAGGCATCCGTACAGGTACAGGCAGTTAAGAGCGCAAATCAGGTTATTGTAAAGACTTCCCAGTTAAGCGTGGAACAGCGTGAAGCGGTACAGAACGCTTTAGAGGAAGATAAAGCAATCAAACTGAAAAATGAAATTGAGACAGAAAATATTTCTGCAACCATTAGTTCAGAAATGCGTCGGGATGCAGTAATTGCAGTGGTAATTGCAGTTATTTTAATGCTGATTTACATTGGCTTCCGCTTTAAAGATTGGAAATTTGGATGTTCTGCAGTTCTGGCATTGTGCCATGATGTGTTGGTTGTATTTTGTCTGTACTCCATCGGTAAAATGACAGTTGGTTCCACTTTCATCGCATGTATGCTGACGATTGTCGGTTACTCCATCAATGCTACGATTATTATATTTGACCGTATTCGTGAGAACCTGCGGACGATGAGCATTGCAAAAGACGGTTTGGACACCATTGTGGATACTAGTATTTCCCAGACTTTCACTCGAACCATCAATACCTCTTTAACCACTTTTGTTATGGTATTTTTACTGTGGCTTATGGGTGTGAATTCCTTGAAGGAATTTGCCATCGTTCTGATGACTGGTATTGTCTGCGGTGGTTACTCTTCTGTATGCGTTACCGGACCGTTGTGGTACCTCTTTAAAAAGAGCGGGGTAAAGAAGGCAGAGGCAGCCGCTCAGGCAAAATTGGAGCGCCAGGCTGCGGCAAAGGCAAAACTGAAGGAAGAAAAAGCAGCAAAGGCAGCACAGCAGGCTAAGAGTGCACAGTCAAAGCCATCTAACTCCAGCAATGCAAATGCCAATACGACAAGAAAGTCTACTCCTAAGAAAAAGGGTGGAAAGAAGAAAAAGAAGTGATAGGTAATTGCCAAACCATTATTTTAGAAATATTATAAACTTAAACTTTCCACATGAAGTTTATGGTCAAGTGATGGTTACTATATTCAGCGAAAAACACGCTTTCGCTTAACCTCACACGTAGCGGTGCTAAGATTTTGCATTGCAAAATCAAGCACCGACGTGTTCGGATAGTTTTTCTAACGAATATAGTAACTATCACTTGAATTGCCAATCTGTATTGTGGGAGATTATGAGTTATAAAATTATATTTGCAAGTAAATGGGTTTCGTAATTACTTGTTAGTGTATTATAAAAGTGTAGCAATGAATTGTTCTAAGAAACACTCAATTTCATTGCTACACTTTTATTTTCATTACTGCTATATGTTTAAACTGATTTTTGTTATTGGTAAATGAATGGTTAAAAAACTGAATCCGAGAAAGCATAATATGCTTTTTTTAAAAACTTACTTTTTTCAATCGGAATAAATAGCCAAAGGGAATCTCAAAAAAATTCTTTCATAGGAAGGTCTTCTACCCCAAATTAGTATCAAGAAGTAAAAATACATAATTGTTATAATGCGAAAACAGAGAGGGGTAATTTGCCTTTTATGTATTACTCCTTTCATGTGGTAAATTAAATAGGCAAATGCGAAACTCATGTATTTCAAATAAATAAACATAATTTATATATAAATGAGTGCCTTTGTGACGACCGAAGGGAGGAACAATGAGGCGAATGTTATATAAATTATGTTTATTGTATTAGAAACACCTCATTTCGCAATTACCTTACTAATTCTGTAATGGATTCTACTCACGTCAATCAATAGTGGTGGAGAAAAGTAATAAAAAATGTTACAATATTGCAGCAGATAATAGTCTTATCTGCAGACAGAAGAAAAAGGGTGTGAATAAGATGCAGGAGATATGGACAGTTTATAATAAAGGGGCGGATTTTAAAGGGATTGGAGAGCATTTGGAAATAGATCCTGTGCTTGTCCGGGTGATGCGAAACCGGGATTTGACTACAGAGGAAGAAATGAAATGTTACCTGGGCAGAACGGATTTTGTGGGATATGATAAAAATTTGTTGAAAGATGTGGATAAGGCATCTTCTCTGGTTCTTGTGGCTCTACAGCAAAAACAACGGATTCGTATTATTGGAGATTATGATGTAGACGGCATTGTCAGTAGTTATATATTGTTGAGGGGGCTGGGACGAATACAGCAGGTGTGCAAAATAGAGGATGGATATGTGGATTATGTGATTCCCCATCGGATGAAAGATGGTTATGGATTGAACCGGAGACTGATTGAAGAGGCACATGAGGATGGTATTTCTCTGATTCTGACTTGCGACAACGGGATTGCGGCAGTGGAGGAAATTGCGCTGGCGAAAGAGTTTGGAATGACTGTGGTGGTGACGGACCATCATGAGGTGCAGGAGAAGATTCCGGCGGCGGATGCCATTGTGAATCCTAAACAAAAGGACTGTAGTTACCCCTTTGCACAAATTTGTGGGGCGGTAGTGGCATATAAACTGATAGCCCAGTTGTATGAACGTGTTTCGTTGCCAGAGGGAGAATTGGAACTATTTCATCCCTATATTGCCATGGCAACAGTATGTGACGTCATGCCTTTGCGGGATGAAAACCGGTATATTGTAAAGCAGGGGCTTGCCTGTCTGGAAAAACGGTGGCAGCAGGGAAGTTTGGAACCGGGACTGGCGGCGCTGATTGCGGAAAACCAGTTGGTGGATTCCAGAATTACAGCGTCTACGTTGGGATTTGTGCTGGGACCTTGCCTGAATGCAGTAGGACGTCTTTCAACTGCTGTATGGGGATTGAAACTGCTTCTCGAGGAGGATGAAAAGAGGGCGGCATGGCGGGCAAAACGCCTTACCCAGATGAACGCAATCCGAAAGGAAATGTCCCAGAACTATGAGAAAAAAGCCTGCGAACTGGCAGTTTCCACAGAATACGAGAAAGACCGGGTGCTGGTATTATACCTTCCGAAATGTCATGAAAGTATTGCCGGAATTGTTGCGGGACGGGTCCGGGAATATACGGGCAAGCCCACTCTGCTAATTACAGACTCCCGGGAGAAAGGAATTGTAAAAGGTTCAGCAAGGTCCATACCGGAGTATGATATGTTTGCTTCTCTACTCCGGCAGAAAGAACTGCTTTTGAAGTTTGGAGGTCACAAAATGGCAGCGGGTTTTTCTTTATACAGGGAAAATCTGGGGAAACTTCGCAGCCTGCTGAATCAGGAAGCACAATTGAGTGATGATGATGTGGCGGTGAAACGCCATATTGATGTGGTGATGCCAGTGGAGTATATAACCGAAACGCTGGTTTCCCAGATGGAACAGTTGGAGCCTTTTGGCAATGGAAATGAACGTCCTATGTTTGCGGTGCGGAGATTGTGTCTAAAACGAGGGAAAATCTGCGGAAAGAAGAATAATGTGCTGCGGCTTACCTTTGTTACGGAGCAGGGAAAAACGGTAAACGGTGTTTTCTTTTCGGACATGCCACAGCGGCTGTTGGACCCGGTGGAAGAGCAGTGTGGTGAGCCAATCGGTGAGAAACTAAAACAGGGAAGAGAACTGAATCTGATGGTTTCGGTTTTATACCAGCCTAAAATCAATGAATTTCAAGGTGTGCGAACTGTGGAATTGCGGGTGCTGGGAATGAAATATGAAGAATAATAGAGAAAATACATTGAAAAAATCTGTTCATCTGTTAAAATAGAATAAGGTTTTTGTTTTTAGAATAACAGAAAGAGGGATACGCATGAAGAAAGTAGAAGATTATGTTAGAACCATACCGGATTTTCCCGAACCGGGTATTATGTTTCGGGATGTTACCAGTGTATTGCAGAATGCCGAGGGACTTCATCTGGCGATTGATGAAATGATGGCATTGCTGCAGGATGTGGAGTTTGATGTGATTGCCGGTACGGAGTCAAGAGGTTTTATTTTCGGAATGCCGATTGCATATAATATGAATAAGCCTTTTGTCCCTGTGCGTAAGAAGGGGAAATTGCCCTGCGAGACTATTTCCCAGGAATATGACCTGGAGTACGGCAAGGCTACGATTGAGATGCATAAAGATTCCATCCAGCCTGGTCAGAAGGTTGTTCTGATTGATGACCTGATTGCCACCGGTGGTACGATTGAAGCAGCCATTCAGTTGGTAGAGCAACTGGGAGGCGAAGTAGTGAAAGTTGTATTTTTAATGGAACTGATGGGATTGAACGGACGGGAGCGCCTGAAAGGTTATGAGGTGGCTTCAGTGATTCAGTATTCTGGTAAGTAGCAGATAGCGGGGAACACCTGGAAGAAGGATGTAGGTAGTTTCTATGTCCTCTGAGACAGGGTTTGGTGTAAAATGGAGGTGAGCACGATGGATGCGCTGACAAGTTTTGGGAAAAGCAGTCTGGAACTGGACGGCAAACATATTGAAAAAGACTTAAGTACACCAGCTGATTTTACGGAACCAGAGGAGTTATATGATAGGCTTATTAATCGTGTGTTGACATATCATCCCAATACGGATATTAGTATGATTGAAAAGGCATACCATGTGGCAAAAAAAGCCCATGAAGGACAGTTGCGCAAATCGGGGGAGCCCTATATTATTCATCCGCTCTGCGTTGCTATTATATTGGCAGAACTGGAATTGGACAAGGAAACGATTGTAGCCGGAATTCTTCACGATGTGGTGGAGGATACGATTATGACCAGGGAGGAAGTAGCGCAGGAATTCAGTGAAGAGATTGCTCTTTTAGTAGATGGTGTCACCAAATTGACCCAGTTGAATATTTCCAATGATAAGGTAGAAATTCAGGCAGAGAATCTGCGAAAAATGTTCCTTGCCATGGCGAAGGACATCCGGGTTATTCTGATTAAATTAGCAGACCGGCTGCATAATTTGCGTACGTTACAGTACATGAAGCCGGAGAAACAGAAGGAGAAGGCAAGGGAGACTCTGGATATTTATGCACCGATTGCCCACCGCCTTGGTATTTCCAAAGTAAAGATTGAACTGGATGACTTTTCACTGAAGTATTTGAAGCCGGAGGTTTATGCAGAACTGGAGGCGAGTATTGCACTGCGCAAGAATGAGCGGGAAGAATTCATCCGCTCTATTGTGTCAGAAGTGAAGGCACATGTGGAGGAAGCGGGAATTGAAGCGGAAGTAGATGGAAGAGTAAAACACTTTTTCAGCATATACAAAAAAATGGTGAACCAGCACAAGACCTTAGACCAGATTTATGATTTGTTTGCTGTGCGAATTAAGGTGGAGACGGTCAAGGACTGTTATGCTGCACTTGGTGTAATTCATGAGATGTATACTCCGATTCCCGGACGGTTTAAGGATTACATTGCCATGCCTAAGTCCAATATGTACCAGTCGCTGCACACAACATTGATTGGACATAATGGACAGCCTTTTGAAATTCAGATTCGGACTTATGAGATGCACCGCACCGCGGAGTATGGTATTGCAGCTCACTGGAAGTATAAAGAAAATCTGACGGGAAGTTCCAAAGATCAGGAAGAAGAGAAGTTGAGCTGGCTCAGACAGATTCTGGAGTGGCAGACAGAGGCAGAGGACAACCAGCAATTCATGAATTTCATAAAGACGGATTTGGACTTGTTCGCAGAGCAGGTATATTGTTTTACACCGTCAGGAGATGTAAAAAATCTTCCCAATGGTTCCACTCCTGTGGATTTTGCATATAGTATTCATAGCGCTGTCGGCAATAAAATGGTGGGAGCAAGGGTCAATGACCGTCAGGTACCGATTGATTACCAGTTGCAAAATGGTGACCGGGTGGAAATCATTACTTCCCAGAACAGTAAAGGACCGAGCCGGGACTGGCTGAACATTGTTCACAGTTCCCAGGCAAAAAATAAGATTAACCAGTGGTTTAAGCGGGAATACAAGGAAGAGAATATTGTCCGGGGCAAGGAACTGATTAACGATTACTGTAAGGCAAAGAGTATTGAATTGTCCCCATATTTACAGCCCCAATACAAGGAACGGGTGCTGGTGAAGTATGGTTTCCATGATTGGGATTCCGCTTTGGCTGCCGTAGGGCATGGTGGATTGAAAGAGGGTCAAGTTGTCAACAAGTTAATTGAGGAATATGACAAGGATCACCCGAAAATCATTACCAATGAAGAAATACTTGAGGAAATGGAGTCGGGAGAACCCCGGGCAAAGAAAATTCAGGTCAGTTCCAAAAATGGAATTGTGGTACATGGTCTGCACGATGTGTCTGTTCGTTTCAGTCGTTGCTGTAGTCCGGTGCCGGGAGACGAGATTGTTGGATTTATTACAAGAGGACGGGGAATTTCCATTCACCGGACGGATTGTGTCAATCTGTTGGCGATGAATGAAGTAGATCGTCAGAGACTGATTGATGCAGAATGGGACAAAAAGGAACAGGATCAGAACGGAGAGCGTTTTGAGACAGAGATCAAAATATATGCTTATACCCAGCCGGATTTGTTGATGAACCTGACAAAGATTTTTACAGAACGAGGAATTAATGTATTGGCTTTGAATGCCAGAACTGGCAAACAGGGCAAGTCGACTTATGCCATTTCTTTTGAAACCAGTGGAACGGAAGAATTAAACAGTTTGATTACCAAACTCCGCAGCATGGAGGGAATTATTGATATTGAACGTACAACGGGATGATTGAGGCAGATAGGAGGTAGAAGCAGTGAGACAGCATATTATGTTACAATGCAAACAGGTTGGGAATTTAGGGACCAACTGTTATATTTTGTGCAATAAAGATACAAAGGAAGCCGTTATAATCGATCCGGGGGCAGAGGGATATTTAATCCGGGATGTACTGGAAGCAGACGGGATGCGTCCGGTGGCGATTTTACTGACCCATGGGCATTATGACCATATTGGCGGTTTACAGGATTTGAAAGCGTCCTTTCATTCCTTGAAAGTCTATGCGTCATATGAAGAGAGGACGATTCTCATGAGTGATGAGGACAATCTGAGCAGCGCATTGGGACGTCCATATACGGTAGATGCAGATGTCTATTTACAGGATGGAGAGCGGCTGGAACTGGCGGGAATTCATTTTCGTTGTATTCACACGCCAGGGCATACACCGGGAGGAATGTGTTTTTATGCGATTGAGGATGAGATGCTGTTTTCTGGAGACACGTTGTTTGCCGGAAGCGTAGGGCGGACCGATTTTCCGGGAGGAGATGGAGCGCAGCTTCTCGATTCTATTCGCGAGAAACTACAGGACATTCCGGATTATGTAAAGGTATACCCGGGACATGGACCGAGTACAATGATGGAGATTGAGCGGGCCCAAAACCCGTATATGTAATACGATGATAGCTTTGTTAGAAAATGATTTGCGCTATGATTATGACATCCGCACCCTTTTGCAGGCATTTTTTGAGAATGAGAAAATTACGCCATCAGTAGAAGGGGCAAGGATGGTAATGAAGGTGCAGTTTCAGGAACAGGGAGAACACCAGATTACCTTTTGTTCGCCGGAGCAGGGGCAGTATAGAAGGTCTTTTACGGGAAATTACCGGGATAAAATGGAACTGCGCAATACAGTAAAACAGGCGGTATACGATATATTGTCAGAGTATACGGGGAGAATACTGCCTTGGGGAACCCTTACGGGAATTCGACCAGTCAAAATTGTGAGCGGGCTGCTGGAGCAGGGAATGACACCAGAGCAGGCAACAGAGACCTTTCAGCGCACTTACGGCACTACCCGTCAGAAGGCAGAAATCAGTCTCAAAGTGGCACAAAAGGAACAGGAGATATTACATACTCTGGATTATGAAAACCAATATAGTCTCTATATTGGAATTCCTTTCTGTCCGTCTACCTGTCTGTACTGTTCTTTTACGTCTTACCCTATTGCCCGGTACCGTGATAGAGTGGAGGCTTATTTACAGGCTTTATTCCGGGAAATGGAATACGCTGCCCGGGCGATGAAAGAAAAGCATTTGATTAGTATTTATATTGGGGGTGGAACTCCGACTTCTCTGAGTGCGGACCAATTGCAGCGTTTGATTGCCCATGTGGAAAAGAATTTTTGCCTTTCCCATTTGCGGGAGTTTACTGTGGAGGCGGGAAGACCGGATAGTATTACAGCGGACAAATTAAAAGTGCTTTACGACAGTCCGGTTACCCGAATCAGCATTAACCCTCAGACGATGCAGGAAAAAACGCTGCGGCTGATTGGGCGGGCTCATTCGGTGGAACAGGTAAAGCAGTCTTATTTTATGGCGAGAGAAATTGGCTTTTCCAATATAAATATGGATTTGATTATGGGGTTGCCCGGGGAGAATGATGCAGATGTGCGTGCCACGTTAGAAGAGATTAGCCGGTTAGAGCCGGATAACCTGACGATTCATTCTCTGGCGATTAAGCGGGCAGCAAAATTGAACATACAAAAAGAAGAGTATTTAAACATTGCCAGAGGGGCTACGGATGAAATGCTCAGAGAAGCCGACCGGACAGCACAGGCAATGGGAATGGCACCTTATTATTTATACCGTCAGAAAAATATTCCTGGCAATTTTGAAAATATCGGATATGCTCTGGATGGAAAAGAAGGAATCTATAATATATTGATTATGGAGGAAAAACAGACAATTCTGGCTTTGGGCGCCGGAGCCTCCAGCAAATATGTATTTCCGGGGGAAAACCGGATTGAGCGCACAGAAAATGTGAAAGATGTGGATTTGTATATAGAGCGGATTGAAGAGATGATAGAACGAAAGAGGAATATGTTGGAAGGGGAACGGAGGTGACGGTGTGGAACGAATTCAGAATATTGATATTGGCAATGAATTGGGAACGCAATTCAAAAAAGAACTGACCCATGGTATGCTGGTGAGTAACGTTGCCTATTTAGTGAGCCGCGAACTGAACCTGACAGAGGAGGAATGTCAGCGGGCAGCACTGGCTGGAATGGTTCACGATATTGGGAAACTGCAGGTGAGTTCCTATGTAGATGCGGAGCAGGAGCATTCCATGCAGATTGATGAAATGCGGTATTTGCGGACCCACCCAACATTGGGATATGCCACGCTGGTTGAACAGGGATTTGAACCTGCGGTTTGTGACGCTGTTTTATACCATCATGAGAATTTTGACGGCAGTGGTTACCCGGCGAACCTGGCAGGGGATGGGATTCCTTTTCTGGCAAGAATTTTGAGAGTGTGTGATGTATTTTCGGCATTGATTTCAGAGCGGCCTTACCGGGAAGCCTTTGACATTGATACGGCGGTGGAATTGATGATTGACGAAGTGCGCCATTTTGATATGCGGGTATTTCTGGCATTTCAGCGGGTGGTACAGTCCAATGAACTGATTTTTGCGCTGGGACGGTTGTCTATATTTACCAGTGATGAATTTCACTATGAGTTTAACAAGTCGGGGACGGAGGATTAAGGCGGTTGACTATTCCTGACAAATGGTGTTTAATAAACAGGAATCATGGTTTTAAATCCCGTAGTATAGAATTGAACGGGAATGCATAAAGTAATGGAAACAGGAGGATAAGAGAATGGCTGAGTCTATGAGAGGGCTGCACCGTAGCCATAGATGTGCAGAACTGACAAAGGCAAATGTGGCAGAGACAGTAACGGTAATGGGATGGGTACAGAAAACCCGGAATACAGGTGGATTGATTTTTGCAGATTTGCGTGACCGAAGCGGGTTGCTGCAAATTACTTTTAACGAAGAAAAACTGGGAGCAGAGGGATTTGAGAAGGCATACCGTCTGCGCAGCGAGTTTGTCATTGCAGTTACTGGTACTGTAGTAGAGCGGGAAGGTGGTGTGAACCATAAACTGGTTACCGGAGAAATCGAAGTTGTTGCCAGTGAAATTCGCATTCTCTCTGAAGCAGAAACGCCCCCTTTTCCAATTGAGGAGAATTCCAGAACCAAGGATGAGGTGCGGTTGAAGTACCGCTATTTAGATTTGCGTCGCCCGGATATTCAGCGCAATCTCATCATGCGCAGCAAGGTGGCTGCTATTGTTCGCCAGTTTCTTGTGGAGGAAGGATTTTTGGAGATTGAGACTCCGGTTCTGTGCAAAAGCACACCGGAAGGAGCAAGGGATTACCTTGTGCCTAGCCGGGTTCATCCGGGTAATTTCTATGCTTTGCCCCAGTCTCCCCAGATTTTTAAACAACTTTTGATGTGTTCTGGGTATGACCGGTATTTTCAGATTGCAAAATGTTTTCGGGACGAGGATTTGCGGGCAGACCGTCAGCCGGAATTCACCCAGATTGATATGGAGTTGTCATTTGTAGATGTGGATGATGTCATTGATGTCAATGATCGATTGCTTGCAAAGGTGTTCAAGGAAGTTCTTGATGTGGAAGTGCCTTTGCCGATTCCCCGGATGACCTGGCGGGAGGCAATGGAACGATTTGGTTCGGACAAGCCGGATACCCGTTTTGGTATGGAACTGGTAAATGTCACAGATGTAGTGAAGGACTGCGAATTTGTAGTATTCAAGGGAGCAGTTGAAAATGGTGGTTCTGTACGGGGATTGAATGCAAAAGGGCAGGGCGGCATGCCAAGAAAGAAGATTGATGCTCTTGTAGATTTTGCCAAGGATTATGGAGCAAAAGGTCTTGCCTATGTTGCACTGCAGGAGGATGGAAGCGTGAAGTCCTCTTTTGCCAAATTTATGAAAGAAGAAGAGATGTCCGCGCTGATTCAGGCGATGGATGGGGAACCGGGAGATTTGCTTTTATTTGCTGCAGACCGGGATAAGGTTGTCTTTAGTGTACTGGGGGCGCTGCGGTGTGAACTGGCAAAGCGCATGGAACTGATTGACGAGAATCAGTTTAATTTCCTTTGGGTAACAGAATTCCCTATGTTTGAGTACTCCGAGGAGCAGGGAAGATACCTGGCGATGCATCACCCCTTCACCATGCCGATGGAAGAAGATTTGCACCTGCTGGATACAGACGAGCCCTGGCAGGCCCGGGCAAAAGCCTATGATATTGTATTGAACGGAACCGAACTGGGAGGAGGTTCTGTGCGTATTTCTATGAATGATGTTCAGGAGAAAATGTTTAAGGCGCTGGGCTTCACGAAGGAAGAAGCTTATGAGCGTTTTGGTTTCCTGCTCAATGCCTTTAAGTATGGAGTTCCTCCTCACGCTGGTCTGGCATTTGGCTTTGACCGTATGATTATGCTGATGACCCATTCTGAGAGTATCCGGGATGTAATTGCATTCCCGAAAGTAAAAGATGCTTCTGATTTGATGTCAGAGGCACCGAATGTGGTGGATCAAAAACAGTTGGATGAATTGTTTATTCAAACAGTAAAAGTAGAAAAAGATATGGATTTTGAGTAATCACAAACAGAGCAGATATGGCATAAATGAAAGGGACTTTCTTAATCTGTTACACAATAAACAGGTAGGTGATAGAATGGAGAATACAATCGGGCAGGAAAACCGGACGCAGGAAACTGCGGGGATGGGAACAGTTGATGTAATTATTCCCACATACCATCCCGACGCAAAATTTGACAAGATTATAAAACGTCTGGAAAAACAGTCAATTCCTCCGCGGCATATTTATGTCATGAATACTGAGGATAATTTCTTCGAAAGCCAGGAGGTAGAAAATTATTCTAACATAACGGTTACCCATATTTCCAAATATGAATTTGATCACGGTGGAACGAGAAACCGGGGAGCCGCTATGTCAGATGCAGATTTTTTACTGTTTCTGACCCAGGATGCAGTACCAAAAGACCACCATCTTTTGGAGCATCTTTTGGAACCGTTTCGGGATGAGCAGGTGGCGGCAGTTTATGCAAGACAGATGGCGGACCCGAAGGAGAATTACCTCGAATATTATACGAGATTGTTTAATTACCCGGAAAAAAGCAGGAAAAAGACAAAAGAAGACATAGAAGAACTGGGAATCAAAACCTTTTTTTGTTCCAACGTGTGCGCGATGTACCGCAGAACGGATTACGAGGCACAGGGAGGATTTGCCATGCATGCTATTTTCAATGAAGATATGATGATGGCAGCGGATTTGATAGAGGCAGGGAAGGCAGTTTACTATGCGGCTCGGGCAAAGGTCTGGCATTGGCACGACTATACGGCAATGGAGCAGTTGAGACGTAATTTCGATGTGGCAGTTTCCCAGAAACAGGCAGCAGGGCTGTTGACTCAGGTAAAATCCGAGAAGGAAGGAATGCGGCTGGTGGCAAAAACCTGTGGGCACTTGCTAGTTCACGGAAGATTTTATTTGATACCGAAAGTCATCTGGATGAGTGGTTTCAAATTTATTGGTTATAAACTGGGACAGAATTATGGAAAACTTCCCCATAGTTGGATTCGGAAGTTGTCGCTGAACCCTACTTTTTGGACCGCTTATTGGGATAGACAGATGTCCTTGTAAATATACCTTGAATTTCGGACACTTTCATACTATAATTTAAATATGTGTGTGGTGGTGCGGGGAGAATGAGCACCATACAAAAAAATAGGAGTGATTTGTGTGAACCATAAATGGGTTAAGTTATTGATAGTGTTGCTGTTTCTGGCTGCGATTGGTTTTGGGGGATACAAGGGCTATATAAAAAATCAGTCAGTGAAAAAGGCAAATGCCAAGGCGGTTGTGTCTTTTCAGGCTATGAATCAGGAACAGTTGAGTTCTTACCAACTGACAGGAGATGACAAGGTTAAGAATGTATTGCTGGTAGGTGCGGACAAG
>JAQXNR010000121.1 GCA_029098105.1 Lachnospiraceae bacterium | reverse complement strand
GAATCTTAGTGTTAAACGGAGAATTGTAACACAAGTTGCAGTTCTCTATTTTTATTTGTATATTATGTAAATGCAAGTTTTTGAAATTCTGTGATTACGTATCTTACAGAGTGGTAGGGGACTGGCTCTTTTCAACTATATGAAAAATATAAGCTGCACTTTTGTCAGATGAAATGAAAGAGGACACAAATGTAAAAATAAAATTATTTCAAATGAGGAATACACAGCCAAAACTTTTTCTGCTATAATAAATACAAATTGTATACAAGAAACAGGGACGGATTATTGCATACAAAGAACAGGATAAATACAACTTCTGCCAGAGAAGGGGAAGCAAGGAGGAAACTATGTATGAAGGAACTGAATCTGCGGGCGTATGCCAAAGTGAATCTGGGGCTTGATGTGGTGAGAAAACGGGAAGACGGTTACCATGAGGTGAGTATGGTAATGCAGACAGTGAAGTTGTATGACCGCCTTCACATGGAGCGGATTTCTCGGGACACCATTGAACTGGGTACAAATCTGAAATTTCTCCCGGTGGATGAGAATAATTTAGTGTATAAGGCAGTGAAAATGCTGAAAGAAGAGTTCGGCATCCGGGAAGGGGTGTCTATCCAGTTGGACAAGCATATTCCCGTAGCTGCAGGAATGGCAGGGGGCAGTTCTGACTGTGCCGCCGCTCTGTTTGGAATGAACCGGCTTTTTGGACTGGGACTGAACCGTCAGCAGTTGATGGAGCGGGGCGTTACTCTGGGAGCAGATGTGCCCTACTGTATAATGCGGGGGACTGCACTTTCGGAAGGGATTGGAGAACAGTTGACACCACTACCCCCAATGCCGGATTGCTACATATTGATAGCGAAACCTCCGATTAGTGTTTCTACCAAGTATGTATATGAGCACTTGAATCTCCCCGGACTTTCCCGGCACCCGGATATTGCAGGAATGGTAGAAGGTCTCAAAAAGCAAGACTTGAAAATGATTACTGACCGTATGGAAAATGTGCTGGAAACCGTAACCGAGACGGAGTATCCGGTGATTGCAGAAATCAAAGAAATGATGCTCGACCATGGTGCAGTGAATGCGTTGATGAGTGGCAGTGGTCCCACTGTGTTTGGCATATATACGGACAAGGAAACGGCAGACCGGGCAAATGATGCGGTTTATGGCAGTGGCATAGCCCGGCAGGTATACACGGTACAACCCTATAATCCGGGTGCAGGAAGGAGAGAGCGCGCAGATGTTGGAAGATAGTTTGAAAATGGATGTGAATGAATATTTACCATTGCGGGATGTGGTGTTTAAAACATTGCGCCAGGCAATTTTGACTGGGGAATTTATGCCGGGGGAACGATTGATGGAGGTAACTCTGGCAAACCGATTGGGAGTCAGCCGTACTCCGGTGCGGGAGGCAATCCGAAAACTGGAACTGGAAGGGCTGGTGGTAATGGTGCCCAGAAAGGGGGCAGAGGTTGCCCGGATTACTGTCAGTGATTTAAAAGATGTGCTGGAGGTTCGGTGCCATCTGGAAGAATTTGCAGCAACGATTGCCTGTGACCGGATTACTGAGGAAGAAAAAAAGGAATTTAATGTAGCACTGGAAGCATTCGAGGAGGCAATCCGGTTTAAGGATTTAAAATTGATTGCAGAACGGGATGTGGCATTTCATGATGTCATTTTTAAAGCAACCAAAAATAAGCGCCTGCTTCAGATTATTAACAATCTGCGGGAGCAGATTTACCGTTACCGCATTGAATATATTAAGGATTTTGATTACCATGAAGTGTTGGTGAAGGAACACAGACAAATTATGAAGGCGATTCTCGATGGGGACAAGAAGGCGGCGGAACAGATTATGCGCACCCATATTTACAATCAGGAGACCATCGTCATAAAAAACCTCAAAAAACAGGAGGATGAAGCGATAGGAGCGAAAAAGAAATAATGTATAATTCCGGCAATTTTGCACATGCTGATGATATAACAGAAACCCGGTGAACTTGGATTTTTGTTATATAAAAGTATGGTAAAGTGGGAAACGGATATGAAACAGTTGGATTTACGGGTCAATTCCATGGGACCCGGTGAGTATTATGACAACCGCAATCAGGTAAAAGGCAGGGTTAGTCAGAGCATTGCCCGGAATATAGCGTGTATGGAGGGGATGTTTACCGACTGCGGGGATATTGTGAAACAGGAATTTACTGTGGCAGGGGCAATCCCTGCCTATGTTATTTATGTAGACGGATTGGCAGACAGCCAGATGGTGGAGGATTTCGTGCTGCGTCCGCTGAAAATGGGAGAAATCCCAAAAGGATTGCAACCAAAGGCGAAACAAAAGGAAAATGAACAGGAGCGCTACCGATATAACGCCATGACCACAGAGGAACGCAAAAAGATGTTTCAGGAAATGCTGGAAATGGCAGATATGACATGGAAGTCCACGATGGATGAAGTGGTGGTGGAAATGTTGTCAGGAAATACGATTCTCTTTCTGGATGGCATTGATGAGGGGATGATGATATCCAGCAAGCATTTCCCGACCCGGGGTGTCAATGAGGTGGAATCGGAGAGAACGACCCGAGGCTCCAGGGATGCCTTCAATGAAAATCTCCGCACCAACACAGCTCTGCTTCGGCGCCGGATTCGGGATGGCCGTATGAAAGTAAAACAGGGGTTTGTAGGGGAGCGTTCCCGTACCAACATAGCGGTCTGCTATGTGGAAGGTCTGGTGCGGGAGGAGTGGCTTGCAGGTTTACAGGAGCGCCTGAATAACTACGATGTGGATGCAGTTTATGACAGTGGAATGATAGAACAGTTGATTGAGCCCCACTGGCGTTCCCCCTTTCCCCAATTCCAGCACACAGAACGTCCGGACAAGGCGGCAAGTGCCATTCTGGAAGGACGGGTTGTTTTAGTAGTGGACAATTCTCCGGATGTATTGATTCTGCCAGCCACCTGTAATACTTTTTTTCAGGCATCGGACGATTACTACTGCCGTTATGGAGTTGCAGCTTTTTCGCGGGTTCTCCGATATGTTGCTGCGTTTCTTGCAGTGGGACTGCCGGGACTATATTTGGGTGTGATTGGATACCATACGGAAATACTGCCTGTAAAACTGGTTCTCACAATCGCTGAGGCGCGGCAGAATGTTCCGTTTCCAGCGGTGGTAGAAGTGCTTTTGATGGAATTGGAATTTGAACTGTTGCGGGAGGCGGGAATCCGTCTGCCGGGACAGATGGGAAACACCATCGGCGTGGTGGGTGGACTGATTGTGGGACAGGCAGCAGTGGAAGCAGGGCTGGTCAGTACCATAGTAGTAATTGTAGTGGCGTTAACCGCCATTGCTTCTTTTTCCATTCCCAATGAAAGTTTTACTTCAGCGTTTCGCCTGTTGAAATTTTTCCTGATTTTCACCAGTGCCCTCTGGGGAATCTATGGATTTTTCCTGGGAGTGTTGCTGCTGCTGATTCACATGACTTCTCTGGAAAGTTTTGGAGTTCCCTATATGATGCCGGCTGTCTCCTCCGGTGCAGATGACTATGATGATGTTAAAGATTTCATCTTGAAAAAACCGATTTTTTCTATGTGGAAACGCCCTGTATTTACCAGAAGAGCAGAGCAGATTCGGCTGAAAAGAAACCGGAGGGAGGCGGGGAACCGATGAGATTTGATAATGGTCAGATATCCGGGCGCCAGTGCCGTAGAGCATTGTTGCTGGAATTGTTTGGAACCAGTGTGTTTCTTATGACTGGTCTTCTGGTATTGAGCAGTGGTGAGGCGTGTTTTCAAATGCTGTTGCTAGGCGGTGGACTGGTTATGCTGCTAGGTTGGTTTTACTGGTGTCTGGGAAAGGAAAAGGCAGACCCATACGGTGTACAACTGCATCAGGTATTTCCCAGAGCAGGGAAATGGGTTTCCCTGTTATACCTGATTCGTTTTTCTTTCCGGGGAGGATTCCTGCTCTCTGTTTTCTATACGGTATTGCAGGAATTTTTGCTAAAGGATACCCGGTTTTCCTATATTGTGATTCCGTTGCTTTTTCTGGGCGGTTACAGCGCAGCAATGGGGAGGGAAAAACGGCTGCGCTGTCTGGAGCTGCTGTTTTGGTTTGTGCTGGTCCCCTTTGCTCTGGCATTACTTTTAGTAGTGCGGGATATGGAGCCGGAACATTTGATGCAGCGCAGTATACAGCAAACTGCTTCCGGGTTCCCCGACGGATTTCTGATTCCGCTCTGTCTTTACAGCAATGTGGAATTTATTCTTTTTCTGGCACCCAACATCCGCCAAAAAGACAGAGGTGCTTCTAATATCGTGTTTCCCGTTCTCGTCGCTCTTGGCTGTAATTTTTTGTTGCTGCTGCTGTCTCTGGGAGTGCTGGGCTACGAAGCCTGTGAGCAGTTAAAATGGCCCGCGCTACGGGTATTGCAAAGTGCAAAAGTGCCGGGGGGATTTTTGGAACGGCTGGATATTCTGCTGGTCGCATTCTGGCTTTTTGCCGTTTTTTCAGTTATCAGTGGTTGTATTTTTTACAGCGGGGAATTGTGGAAATATAATGAAAACCGTCCTTCCAAAGCAGCCCAACATTGGAATTTTGTTCCTGCCATGATTCTTTGTTACCTGTTCGGTCTCTGGTTTTGGAAGTCCCAGCAGGGGATTTTCTGGTTTTTATGGCTCACATTGCTAGTGGACATTCCTCTGGGAATTATTCTGGCACTGTGTATTTTCAAAAAATTCCCGAAAAAAACCATAGTAACAGCATTATTTTGTGTCATGCCCCTGCTGTTTTCCGGTTGTGGAAATATGACGGATGTGGAAAAGTGGGATTATGTTCTCACGATGGGGGTGGACAGCACCAATCAGGAGGGACAGTATATTTATTCTTTTGGCATTTCAGATGGAACAGAGACACGGGTAGAATGGGTAAATGGACCGACGCTGGAACAGGCAATAGAGGGCTATGGGCGCACCCATGAAAACGCTTTGCAGTTGGGACATTTGAATGCAGTTATTTTGGGGGAATCGATATATAGCGAGAACAAGGCGCTGAAAGATGTGAAAGAGCAGTTACAGCAGCAGTCTCAAATTCCGGTTGCAGTGCGCGCTTATGGGGTAAAGGCAGAGGCGTGGCGGGCGATGGAGGAAAGTCCCAAAGAAGGGGAAACTCTGGGAGAATATCTGGACGAACTCATTGCGAACAACCTGCCTCAGTTAGAACAACAGGTGACATTAAAACAATTGTATAATACCGGGGAGCGTTCTTTCGTGGTGTTTCAGGTGGAAGAGAAAAAGATTACGGGAAGTTTCCTGTTTAAAATCAATTCGGAGAGGTAATACTGAAGGTACAAAGAATTTTGTGACTGGAGGTATTTTGATGGAGAGAAACTCAGTATTTCAGGTTATTATATCATTTCTTTTATTTCTTTTAATTGCTTTGACACTGGTGGCGATTCTTTTAATGGGACCGTTAAAAAAGAGTATACAAAGTGGAGATTATACAAAGAGCAGGGTGCAGGACAGTGTTCTACGTTTTCATGTGCGGGCAAATAGTGACAGCGAGGAAGACCAGACGGTAAAAATGCAGGTGAAAGAAGCAGTACTGGAAAAGGCATCTGAGTATTTGGAAGCGGATTTTGACAAGAATGCGGTCAAAGAGGCTTTAAACACCCATTTGGAAGAACTTACCCGTACAGCGGAACAAACTCTTGCAGAAAATGGTTATGATTATGGGGTCCGTACCTATTTTACCAGAGAGGAATTTCCAGTGAAGCGTTATGGGGATCTGACTTTTCCTGCAGGGACTTATGACGCTTTGCGGATGGATTTGGGAGAAGGGGAGGGACATAACTGGTGGTGTATGATTTACCCTTCTCTGTGCTTTGTAGATGTGACTTATGGCGTTGTGCCGGAGAAATCCAAGGAGGAACTTCAGGGACTGCTGACCCGGGAGGATTACCAGGAACTGCTGGCAGACCCGGATACCGAGGTAGAAGTACACAGCGCCCTGTGGGATTTGGTTAAAAAATGGTCTACTTCGCATTGACATTTGTGCCTAACTTTTCTATACTAAATTTAACTATGCATAGGGCATTATGACCCTATGTGAATTTAGGAAAGTGAGGCATCATGTACATGGGCAAGAAGGTAGCAATTATATTCGGAGGACAGTCTTCAGAGCACGAGGTTTCCTGTATTTCCGCCTGTACGGTTATGAGGAATATGGATTCCCGGTACGAGCAGGTGTTAATTGGAATTACAAAAGAAGGAAAATGGCTGCTGGTGGATAAGATGGCGTCTGTGGAAAACGGAAGCTGGGTAAATAGCAAGCGCACTGCGGTATTTTCACCGGATGCGACGAAGAAGGAGATTCTTGTAATTTCTTCCAATGGTACATATGAATCTATCGGCATTGATGTGGTATTTCCTGTTCTTCACGGTCTGTATGGGGAGGACGGAACGATTCAGGGACTGTTTGAGTTGTCCGGTATTCCTTATGTGGGCTGCGGTGTTCTGGCAAGTGCGGTTTCTATGGATAAGTTGTACACAAAGATTATTGTGGAACGGTTAGGGATAGAACAAGCCCAGTATGTGGAAGTGCGGGGATACCAGATGAAAAAGGATATGGATGCTGTGATTGCCCGGATTGAGTCACAACTTTCCTACCCGGTTTTTGTAAAGCCTTCCCAGGCAGGCTCCTCCCAGGGAGTCAGCAAAGCACAGAACCGGGATGCACTGGTTACGGCGCTGGAACTGGCAGTGCAGCACGATACGAAGATTCTGGTGGAAGAGACGATTGTGGGAAGAGAGTTGGAGTGCGGAGTTCTGGGTACTTCGGAGGATGTAAAGGCTTCCTGTATTGGAGAGATTCTGGCAGCAGAAGATGCGGCTTTCTATGATTTTGATGCGAAATACAACAATGCGGATTCTAAGACAGTTGTCAAGCCGGAACTGCCGGAGGGCAAGGAAGAGGAAATTCGAAAAGCCGCGCAGCGCATTTTCAAAGCAGTGGATGGATTTGGTCTGGCGCGGGTGGATTTTTTCCTGGAAAAGGATACAAACCGGGTTGTGTTCAATGAACTGAATACCCTTCCGGGATTTACTGCCATCAGTATGTACCCGATGCTTTGGGATGCAATGGGACTTCCGATTCCTAAGTTGATTGATACGCTCATTGAGTTGGCAGGACAGAGAGGGAACCGATAGAATTTGAGAATAAGGAGTGCAATATGGAAGAACCGATAGGTGTATTTGATTCAGGAGTGGGAGGATTGACTGTGGCGCGGGAGATTATGCGCCAGCTTCCCGGTGAAAATATGATATATTTTGGGGATACGGCGCGGGTGCCTTACGGAAGCAAGTCGGAGGAGACGATTATTAAGTATTCCAAACAGATTGTGAGATTTCTCTTGTCCAAGGGTGTTAAGGCAATCGTGGTTGCCTGTAATACGGCAAGTGCTCTGGCGCTGGATGTATTGCAGCAGGAAAATGACATTCCGATTATTGGTGTGTTGGAGCCGGGAGCCATAGCGGCGGCGGAAACGACGGTGACGAAGAACATCGGTGTAATCGCTACTGTGGCAACCATCAAGAGTGGAATGTACAACTATTACCTGCGCAAAATCGACCCTCAGATTACGGTGGTCAGCAAGGCATGTCCCCTGTTTGTTCCTCTTGTGGAGGAAGGGCTGACGGAAGACCGTGTGACAGATGACATTATTCAGAGGTATCTGCATGAACTGAAGGATTACGAGATTGATTCCCTTATTCTTGGTTGTACCCATTACCCACTTCTTCGCAATGCCATTGGGCGTTACATGGGAGAGGAAGTCAAACTGGTGAATCCTGCCTATGAGACTGCCAAGAGTTTGAAGAGATTGCTGCAGGATAAAAATATGATGAATACCCAGCCGGAAAAGGGAAAATACACTTATTTTGTCAGTGATGGTGTGGAGGATTTCATCAGTTTTGCAGACCGGGTTCTGCCCTGTGATGTAAAAATGACGAGTATTGTAAATATTGAGAGTTACTAAATGAAAGAATAAGAGGATAGTATGCGGATTAGTGAATTGTTGAAGGAACAGAAGAAAACGCTGTCATTTGAGGTGTTTCCCCCAAAGACAACGGACAGTTATGAATCGGTGCGACACTCTGTAATGGAGATTGCGGCACTGAACCCGGATTTTATGAGTGTGACCTATGGAGCGGGAGGGGGTACCAGTCTGTATACGGCACAGTTGGCAAAGGAAGTCATGGAGAACAGCGGTGTGACGGCAATGGCACATTTGTCCTGCGTGACTTCCACCAGAGATATGGTGAAGGGACAACTGCGGCAGATTATGGGGATGGGAATTGAAAATATTCTTGCGCTGCGGGGAGATTTGCTGGAGGGTATGGATTCCTCTCAGTTGGACTACCGCTATGCCAGTGATTTGGTAAAGGAGATTCGCACTTCTTACGATTTTTGTATTGGTGGGGCATGTTACCCGGAGGGACATCCGGAGGCGAAAAGTCTTTCTCAGGACATTCTTCATATTAAGGAGAAGGTAGAGGCGGGGTGTGAATTTTTGACGACACAAATGTTTTTTGACAATGATTTATATTACCGTTATGTGGAACGGCTTCGGGAGAATGGGGTTATGGTTCCGGTGATTGCGGGAATTATGCCGATTACCAGTCCGAAGCAGGTGGAGCGGGCACGGACACTTTCCGGTACTTGTTTTCCGAAGGCATTTACAGAAATGGTGGAAAAGTATGAAACGGATGAAAAGAGTTTTTACCAGGCGGGAATTGACTATGCAGTGAAGCAGGTGGAACAACTTCGTTCCCATGGAGTACTGCCGATTCACATATACACGATGAATAAACCGGAGGTGGCACGCACCATACAGGAGGTAGCAGGTTAATGAAAAGAGAAGTATTAGTGTCCATTTCGGGAAGCCAGCAGGAGTCAGGAGAGGATGCCCTTGAGGTACTTCTTCCCGGACAATATTATAAGAGAAAGGACACCCATTACATAAAATACGATCAGTATGATGAGGATACCGGAGAATTGCTGAAGAATACCATTAAGGTAAAAGGGGATTCCGTGGAACTGAAAAAAACTGGTTACAGCAATGTGCGAATGTATTTTAAAGAGAATTCTCACTACACCTCTTATTATGATATGAGGGAGGGCTCGTTGCTGATGGAAACCCATACGGGAAAGGTGCAGGTAAGGGAGCAGGAAGACAGCATGGATATTATGCTGGAGTATGATTTGTACCTCAATGAGCAGTATATTTCCAACTGTCAGGTCGCTATTAAGGTGGTGGAACGCTCCGGTGTGGGAGAGTAGATTTTTACAAGAAAACGGATGTTTTATGTTAGTTAACGCATAATTCCAAAAATACTGGAAATTATGCGTTTTTGTATAATGAATTAAGAAAGTTATAACTAAATTTTGCTTTTTTAGAGAGAAAAAAGAATTAGAACAGGTACAATAGTAACCAAACGGTACAGTTTGAATTGAGCGCAACACAGGATAGTGTATATATAATATTTTCATTAAACACTGTGGAGGCTTATGAATGACGAGAGATACGATTGGAACTAGAGTGAAGGTAAAGAGAAAAGCAGAAGGTATGTCCAGAAAGAAACTGGCGGAAATGACTTCTTATTCGGAGAGTGCAATTAAACTGTTGGAGAGCGGAAAGCGCAATCCCAGTGTGGATTTTTTGTGCCGTATTGGAAAAGCACTGGATGTTCCGTTACAATATTTTCTGGCAGAAGAAAAAGATTCTTATATTGCCAGTTGTGATGATTGGGATTCCCGACACGAAACAATGTCGGAAGAAGAAAAGGCGCAATTATTGGCCATTGAGTTGGAATACTGCCGTCATAAAAATCCCTATGATAAAATGATTGCGATTGCAAGAATTATTTTACCGGAATCCGGTTCTGGAAATAAAAAATAGCAGGAGGTGCCATATGGACGGGGCGAATACAAATGAGGTACGGTTAAATCAGCAATTTGCCTTTGCCAGGGAAATTGACAAAGAAAAATTTATTGGGCGGCAGACTTACCTGTCAGATGCCCGGCGAAAGGAAAATGATGCAGAACATGCCTGGCATATGGCAATTATGACTGTGTTGTTAAGTGAATATGCGAATGAAGACATAGACGTTTTAAAAACAGTTACCATGCTGTTAATACATGATTTAGTAGAAATTGATGCGGGAGATACTTATGCATACGATGAGGAGGGAAAGAAGACCCAGAAAGAACGGGAACAAAAGGCTGCCGATAGAATATTTGCTTTGCTCCCGGAGGACCAGGGAGAAAAATTTCGCAGTCTTTGGGAGGAATTTGAGGCAGCGAATACCCCGGAGTCCCGGTTTGCCCATACGATGGACAATGTGCAGCCGTTGATGCTGAATGCTGCAACCAACGGGAAATCCTGGGAGGAACGGGGTGTGCACCTGAGTCAGATTCTGAAAAGAAATGCCATTACAAAAGATGGGTCAGATACGTTGTGGCAGTATGCCTACCAAAATTTTATTGCCCCCAATATAGAATCAGGAAAAATTATAAAAGACACAGACATGGAAGACATGAAATAGAAGGCAGAATAAATGGAGGAAAAGCGATGACATTACTAGATGGAAAACGTCGTAGTACCTATAGAGTAACGGATATGAAAGAACCATTGGACACAGAACGTCGGCTGGAAGCACTGGGATTAACCCAGGGTACGCCTATTACCATACTGAATTACAAGCGGCGGGGAGCAGTGATTGTGAAAGTACGGGGAACCCGGTTTGCTATGGGCCGGGAAATTGCAGCAGGAATTCTTGTGGAAGAGATGGAAAGTGAGGGACACACAAATGAGTGACAATCAACAGAGTTCAGAACTTCGAATCGGATTTATTGGGAATCCGAATTGTGGTAAGACCACCCTGTTTAATGCTTATACAGGAGCCAAATTAAAAGTTGCAAACTGGCCCGGAGTGACGGTGGAGAAAAAGGAAGGACAGTTCCAGTACCATAATCATTTGTATTCCCTTGTGGATTTACCGGGAATTTACAGTTTGACCTGCTATACGATGGAAGAAAAGGTGAGCCGGGAATATATTATGAGTGACGAGGTGGATGTAATTGTGGATGTGGCAGATGCATCTGCTCTGGAGCGCAATTTATACCTGACACTACAGTTGATTGAATTGGGAAAGCCGGTTGTGCTGGCACTCAATATGATGGATATTGTGGAGGAGAGGGGCATGGAAATTGATTTGCACCGTCTTCCGGAAATGCTGGGAATTCCGGTTATTCCTGTTTCTGCCCGGAGAAAGACCGGACTGGATATTTTGATGCATGCAGCTTCCCACCACAAAGGGCAGAAGCATTTGGACCCGCTGATTCATGAACATAAAAATTCCAGTCATCATCAACATGACCATCACAGTGAATTTGCCATGGTGTACAGTGATGAGATTGAGGACAAAATTGACCAGGTGAAAGAACGCTTAAAACAGGCTTACCCGGAAATGGAGAATTACCGCTGGCATGCAATCAAGTTTTTGGAGCAGGATGAAGATGTCATGGAGCGGTATTCCAAAGTGGATGTCAGTGACATTGTAGAACATAGTTATGAAAAACAGATTATAAATGAAAAATATGATTTTATTGAAGAGATTATAGAGGAGTGTCTGGTAAACAAAGACAAACAGGCAGCCTTTACGGACCGGGTGGATGCGATTCTGACACACCGGATTTGGGGAGTGCCGATTTTCCTGTGTATTATGGCACTGGTATTTTTCCTCACTTTTACGGTGGGGGACTGGCTGAAAGGCTATTTTGAAATTGGGATAGAACGGGTGGAAGTGTGGCTTGCCGCGGGTCTTGCCTATGTAAAGGCAGGAGATTTGCTCACTTCGCTCATTGTGGATGGAATTGTGGCAGGAGTAGGTGGAATTCTTACCTTTTTGCCGAATATTTTTATTTTGTTTCTGGCACTGGCATTTCTGGAGGACAGTGGTTATATGTCCCGGGTTGCCTATGTCATGGACAGTATTATGGGACGGGTGGGATTGTCTGGACGTGCCTTTATTCCCATGTTGCTGGGTTTTGGTTGCAGTGTTCCGGCAATTATGGCATCCCGGGCATTGGAAGACAAGCGGGACCGGTATAAGACAATTCTGATTACTCCTTTTATGTCCTGTAGTGCCCGTCTTCCAATTTATGTAATTTTTTCTGAGATGTTTTTTGAGAAGCATGCCATGCTGGTGGCATACTCCCTATATTTGATTGGAATTGTGGTAGCACTGCTGACTGCGGTGATACTTCGGGTAAAAGAAAAGGGAAGTCATAGTAATATGCTGCTGATTGAACTGCCGGAGTACAAAACGCCGAATGGAAGAAGTATTGCCATTTATGTGTGGACGAAAGTAAAAGACTACCTGACAAAGGCAGGAACTACGATTTTCATTGCTTCGATTATTGTATGGGCATTGCTGAACTTTGGTCCCCACGGGCTGACTTCAGATATGTCTGACAGTTTTGCTTCTATAATAGGAAAAGTGCTGGTGCCGGTATTTGCACCTGTCGGATTAGGCTACTGGCAGATTGTAGTTGCCCTGATTTCGGGAATCGCTGCAAAAGAAATTGTGGTCAGCAGTACCAGCGTTTTGTTTGGAATTGCCAACATTAATTCTGCCGCGGGAATGAACAGTATGGTAGATGCACTTTCTGCCATCGGGTTCGGCGGGGCGAATGCCTACGCCCTCATGGTATTTTGCCTGCTCTATGTGCCCTGTGCCGCAACGCTGGCAACCATCCGCAAGGAGACACAGAGCACCCGGTTTATGCTGGGAGCGATGGCATTTCAAATGGTAGTGGCATGGTTTGTGGCATTCCTTGTATACCATGTGGCGTTGACATTGATATAATTTCTTAGATTTTTAGGTTGCGGCTGTCAACCATTCCTTCTGGCTCTCTTAAAACCGGCTCATAGGCAATCCGTAACTTGGGCAGGGAAGGCAGGACGGTATAATAGTTTATGGACCAGTCCTCCCCTTGAGAGGCATCGTTTTCTCCGGTAGCCGGAGGGGCAAAGAAGGTCAGGGTTATAGTGTCGATGTGTTCGGATGCTTCCGTTTCAAAAAAGAACGGCATTAAATCCACAAAATCGGTGCCTACTCCTTTGTAAAACCAGTGCCCGTTACAGTTAATCATTAGGTTGCAGTCTTTGGCATTCTCATCAAAATAGAGTTCCAGAAATACAGGACGTTGCTGAAGAGGAATGCAGACTTCGATTCCAGTGGCATCTTCAAATCCGCCCCAGCGCAGGGAAAGAGGGTTTTCTCCGGTTATATCCGTTCCGGTGGCATCGGTGATTTGGGGCTGGCATAAGGGACTGTGCAGTAATTTTTTGTATTCTTTCAAAATGGGTTGTTCAATGCCCACTTCCGGATGATTTGGGTCTTCGATTTCCAGTCCCAGACGTCCTCTGTCCCGGAACTGGTAAAAGGTAATGGCGCTCAGCCAGTCTTCATCTGCTTCCCGCAGTTTAAAGAATTCCTGCATCATTCGAATCTGTTCGTAAGGACCGACAATGTCCCCGTCTGCATTAAATTCGCTCATTACCATGGGCTTTGATTTTCCCCCGTTCAAATAGCAGAACCGCTCATAACTGAGTTTGGTCAGTTCATAGGTGCGCTGGACGTTGCAGCACTTATACTGGTCCGTCGTTTCATCGGCGACATCGCAAGGCCATCCCCAGTGTAGTGCCATATACTTGTCTACGGACCAGATGTCGGTTTGCAGAACGGCCTCTTTGAAGATATCTTCCATCTGAATCGGGTCATCTTTTGTCCGTAAAGGAAGATGCTCTAAGGGGTCGGGGTCTTCCACGCCGCCAATGCAGAGAATCACCTGAATCTGTGGAGCCACCTGATGAATCAGCCGGGTTGCCCGGACGAAAAAGTCTGCCACTTCCTGGTAACTGTAGCGCTTGTTAAAAGTAAACCAGTTTCCGGTTGCCTCATGGTTGATGCGCAACTGCATGCGTCCGAAACGTTTCAAATCTTCGCCGATGGCGAGCAGTTGCTCATCGCTGACGCCGGGATCAATGGTCAGCGTCAGGGCGACATCCTGTCCGTGTCTGCGGATGTCCCGCATCATCTGGAACGGTTCTCCCTCCCGGTTTCCTTCCAGTCCTCCTGTATAGGGAAAATAATCGTCATAGGGGTAATCCCACTGAAAGGCAATTTCCTGTTCGGGAAATGCGTTCCGTGCCCGGGCAGGCCAGGTCTTGTCCAGCGGGTAATAACAGAACATCAGATTGATGGCACGGTGGGGGCGGTGTAATTTAGACAGGATGTAATCCTGATTGACATACTCTCCCCGTTCACTGCCATCGCTCAAATCCAGCGCAAAACGGGCGGGCCCCATGTGTACTTTGCGGTAATTTTGTGTTTCCAGTTCCAGATACATGCGCGTTCTCCTTTTTAATACCAATATTTTGATTTCCATTATAACATGGGGTCAGGGGAGTTGTAAAATCAAATTAGCCGTTTGCCAACCCGGCATTTTGTGGTACTATATAGGAGAAGTAAAATGCTGGTATTTCATGGAGCAGGGATGAAAGGACAGAATGGTGAGTCCCCCTCCGGTGCGGAGCACCTACGGCGGACGGAGGAAGAAGTATGATATTTGAGACACATGCACATTATGAGGATGAACGTTTTTCAAAAGACCGGGAGGAACTGTTACAGCAGTTTCCCGAAGCGGGCATTGATTATGCAGTAAATGTAGGCTCTTCCATGGAGACATCCCGGCAGTGCATGGAACTGGCACAACAGTATGATTTTATTTATGCAGCAGTAGGCGTGCATCCGGACCATGTGGCAGCCCTGACGGATGCGGATATGGAGCAACTTGCCCGTTGGTGTCATGCTCCCGGCGTGGTAGCCCTGGGAGAGATTGGGTTGGACTACTACTATGAGGAACCGGAACGGAGCATTCAGCAGGAATGGTTTGCCCGGCAACTGGAGGTGGCTTACCGGGAACATATGCCGGTTATAGTACACAGCCGGGACGCTGCAGAAGACACCATGCGGATTCTGAAAGAACATCATGGAGTGGAACTTTCCGGAATTATTCACTGTTTTGGATATTCCAAAGAAATGGCAGCAGAATTTGTAAAAATGGGTTTTGACATTGGTGTGGGTGGGGTTGTTACTTTCAAAAATGCCAGAAGGTTAGTCGAGGTAGTAGAGGCTACCGATTTGTCCCATATTGTGTTGGAAACCGACTGCCCTTATATGGCTCCGGTGCCTCACCGGGGAGAGCGGAATTCCTCTCTTTTTATTCCCCATATTGCAGAGAAAATTGCCCAGATTAAGGGAGTTTCTGTGGAGACGGTATATGAACAGACGATGGCAAATGCCAGACGAATTTACCGTATAAACCAGTAACTGACAATTTATTTACAGAAAGTGAGCGCACATGAAACAGAAAATAGACGACCAGTTAAAACTGAGCAATCCCCAGGTGACGATAGAAACCTTGAAGAAATACAACTTTGACTTTAAGAAAAAATTCGGACAAAATTTTCTCATCGACTCCCATGTCCTGAACAAGATCATGGATGCGGCTCAGGTAGGGGAGGAGGATTTTGTACTGGAGATTGGCCCGGGAATTGGGACGATGACCCAGTACCTGGCAGAACGGGCGAGGAAAGTTCTGGCGGTAGAGATTGACAAAAAGGCAATCCCTATTTTGCAAAACACTTTGGGAATATATGACAACGTGACGATTTTAAATGAGGACATTTTAAAACTGGATTTGCACCGGATTGCTTTGGAATATAATGAGGGAAAACCAATTAAAGTAGTGGCAAACCTGCCCTATTACATTACCACCCCCATTGTAATGAATCTTCTGGAGAGTCATGTTCCCATTGACAATATTACAGTGATGGTACAGAAGGAAGTGGCACAGAGAATGCAGGAAGGTCCGGGAAGCAAGGACTATGGCGCCCTTTCTCTGGCAGTCCAGTACTATGCAAGTCCCTATATTGCTGCTTTTGTTCCGCCGAATTGCTTTATGCCCCGTCCTAATGTGGGGTCCGCGGTCATCCGGCTGACCCGGTACGACACGCCTCCGGTGGCAGTAAAAGATGAGAAGTTGATGTTTGCGCTGATTCGGGCATCTTTTAACCAGCGGCGAAAAACTCTGCAAAATGGAATTGGGAATTACCAGGATTTGCATTTTACAAAAGAGCAGGTGGCGCAGGCACTGGAAGAGATGGGACTTTCTCCGTCAGAACGGGGGGAGAAGTTAAGCCTTGCCCAGTTTGCCCGGTTAAGTGATATTTTAGGAGAGAAGGAAAAAGAATGGCAGTAACAACAAAAATACGAGTGCGTTATGCGGAAACCGATCAGATGGGAATTGTACATCATGCAGTATACCCCATCTGGTTCGAAGCGGCGCGGGGAGATTATATTCGAAGCAAAGGAATGGGGTATGACGAAATCGAGAAGGCTGGCTTTATGCTACCCCTTCACGATTTGACCTGTACCTACATCCGTCCCTGCCGCTACGAGGAGGATGTCATTGTGAAAACCCGGGTGCTGAAAGCAACGGGAGTGAAACTGGTATTTGGCTATGAAGTATTTGGAGAGGGAGAAGATACTCCGAGAATTAAAGGGACTACGACCCATGCCTGGGTTCATGCCGATACCTTTTGCATGGCCAATCTAAAAAAAGAAGCACCGGAAATATACCAGATTATTGAGGAAGGCTATAGAGAAGACCAGTAATAAACAGTCCCCCTCCGGTGCAGAGCACCTACGGCGGACAGAAAGATGAACAGAATTAAGTTGCCCGAAATGAAAAAATCCCCCGACCGAAGCCGGGGGATTATGAGGGGGGAGAGGATTCAAATATATGAAAAGCTCTTACGATTATTACTATACAAATGGAATGTGACCAAATTGTGATAACAATTTCAAAGAAATGTGAATTATTTTAAAATATATGTCGAATTAACAATATTTAAAAATAAAAATGAACAGTCCCCCTCCGGTGCAAAGCACCTACGGCGGACGGAGATGGTGAGTCCCCCTCCGGTGCAGAGCACCTACGGCGGACGAAAAATGAACAGTCCCCCTCCAGTGCAGAGCACCTACGGCGGACGGAAAAAAGGAAGCCTCCGGTCGAAACCGGAGGCTATGAGGGGGAGAGGATTCAATATATGAAAAGCTCTTACAATTGTTACTATACAAGGTAATTGTGTTTATTTCGTGCGGAAATTGTGAAGAAAATATGGAAAAACAGTGAACGAAAGGGAGAAATCATGGCGGAGCAATACATACTGTGGAATGATATTATAGAAAACCATAGCAGACGGATGGAAAATCTGAAAAAATATTACCCCTTTTTCCGGCTCCAAGAGACGACTTTTGGACAATATAAGGAAGGTCGGTACAGCGATTTAGACATGGGGTATATAACACTGGCATCCCTGCGTTTTTTTATTGACGAGAATAATTTTAATGAGCGCCGGGTTACCTTTGGCAATTACCAGAGTTTTTTGATACAGGTGCTGCACCGGGATTTCGAATTGGATATTCCGGCTGAGGAAATGGAAGAACTGACCCTCTATATTTTTGATAAATTAAAAAATGATGGAAAACCGTTTTACTTTCACTATTTCGACCCGAAAGACCACAAGCGCAAGACAAGCCGTATGAAGTTGATTGAGAGTGAAATTGAAGATGGAAGTATTTTTTACCATATTACTGCCGACGGCGTGGAATTCTATTTGGATACAAAGGAAGTCAAAGACGAAAGCCAGATTAGTGTCCAGCAGCTTCTTCTCACAAAAATGATTCATGCCAACAACTTCCGGGGTGGCATTGACGTGGTAAAGCGGATTAACAGTGAAGTGAGTAAAATGTCCCTGAAAAAGCGGGAAGTCATTGAAATTCTGGAAGGGGATGTATATGAGGGAGCGGCAGCGTGCCAGCAATATATGAGTCAGGTTGCCCGCTGGTTTGAGGAAGAAGAAAAACTGTTCCAGAAAAACAAGGAACTGATTGACACTGCGCTGCGTAAAGCGGAATCCGATGCGGCAACAGAGGAGGGCAGAAAGAAATACTTTAAAATTCTGGAAGAAATCTACGAACTGGAAACGGAGTTGAAAAAGACAATTGAGCGTCATGCCCAGTTGGTCTCCGAGACGATGGAACTGACAAAAGTAACCGATTCAATTATTTCCAAAGCCAAATTAAAACGTCTTCGTCCGGTGTTTGATTTTCACAAACAGTTAAATATACTGGAGGAGCAGGACAATGCGGCAAAATTGGAAATTCTTCTAAAACCGTTATTGAAGCCAAATATCAAAAAAACCTTTGTCTTCAGTAATCTGGACCGGCTGTTGACCAATCGTCCGGATACGGCTGTGGAACGGGAACAGATAACGCCAGAGCAGGAAACCGAATACGTTTACCCGGATGAACTGGAGGAAGAACGGATTGCTTCTAATTTCAAACTGCTGGCTATGGAACTGTTGGAGCAGATTAAGAAAAAACACAATATTACCCTGCGGGAGTTAAATGCCATATTTGAAATCCGCTTTGGTAGAGAGTTGTTTATAAATGGGGATTACTATACCTTTTTATTGCATTTATGCCAGAAGCAATCTTATTGTGTGGAGGATATGCTGCACAAACAGGATACCTTTTTTGATGGGATTGTGGCAAATGAACTTTCCCGGGATGAGCGGGAGCGCTATCAGAGTATGAAATTTGTTCTGCATCTGGATTGGGATGATGAGGTAACGATAGCACCGGGGTGCACCGTAAGTAATATTGAATTTGAAAGGACGGATATTTAGATGGAACAGCGAAATCTGGAAAAGGCAATCGATATTTATGCCCGTCTCATGATGGGGGAGGAAATCCGCAGGGATTCCGGCAGCAACCGACAGTTATACGAAGAATATGCCCAGAATGCAGAGGTATATGAGATTCTTTCTATGATTGTGAAACGTCTGAACCTGAATTTGTATGAATATAATAATGCCCTGTTCCTGACGGCAGGGGAAGGAAACCGGATTTTCGGCTTCAGCAATGAAGAATTGAAACGAATGATGGGACTGCGTTATAACAAAGAATTGTACCTGTGCTATTTTATTATGTACCAGCTTTTGCTGACGTTTTATAACGATACGGGAAGTTACGCTTTTGTGGAGTGTACTACATTACCGGAACTGTTAGAGCGCACCACAAAAGCACTAAAAAAGATTATGGTGAAACTGGATGTTCTCATACAGGATGAGGTGGAGGAAAACAGTTTTAAAGCCATTGCCCTGTTATGGGACGAGCTTCCTTTGAATTCCACTGAAGATGCGGGAAACTACCGCGCCAGCCGCAGTTGTCGTACCGGTATGGTGAAACTGGTTCTGAATCTGATGGTCAGCCAGGATTTGTTTGTAGAAGCCCAGGAGAGGTATTACCCCACGGACCGGATGAAGGCACTGACGGAGAATTATTTTGAGGAATACCGGGGAAGACTGTATGAGATTTTAAAGGAGGATGCGTAATATGCCCAACATGAACCGAATTCGTGTGAACAACGTCAAATACAATTTTGGAACTCAGCAGTATGATGACTTTGTGATGCGGATGCATGGAAAAAACACAATTTATGATTTGGCAAACGGCGGTGGTAAAAGCGTATTAATGTTGCTCCTTTTGCAAAATCTCATACCGAACTGTACATTGGATGAAAAACAGCCGATTGAGAAGTTGTTCCGCACCAGTGGCGGTTCCACCACCATCCATTCTCTGGTAGAGTGGAATCTGGATGAAGCCGTTATTGAGGAAGATTACCGCTATTTGCTCACCGGATTTTGCGCCCGCAAGGCAAAGGATACCACAGATGGGGAAAGTACCGACCGGGATACGGCGTCCATCGAATATTTTAACTACTGCATTTTTTACCGCGCTTATAATTCCAACGATTTGGTAAATCTTCCTCTGGTTCAGAACGGGGAGCGGATTACCTATACCGGATTGCGCAATTATTTGAAGGATTTAGAACGGAATGCACCGGAATTAAAGGTGTTTGTCTTTGAGCGCAAAGGAGAATACCAGCAGTTCATCAGCCGTTATGGTCTCTATGAAAGTGCCTGGGAAATCATCCGGGGAATCAACAAGACAGAGGGGCATGTCCGCACTTATTTTGAAACTAACTATAAAACGACCCGTAAGGTTGTGGAGGATTTGCTCATTGAGGAAATTATTGAAAAATCCTTCCGGGACAAGACGGACAAAGAGGATTTGAACGAATCTATGGCAAAAACATTGCTGGATATAAAGGACAAACTGATGGAACTGTCCGAAAAGAAAAGCGAAATGAACCAGTATGAGCACCAGAAGGAACTGCTTTCCGTTTTGCGGGGCAGAGTGCAGGCGTTGAAAGATTTGTATACGGAAAAAGAGGAGTTGTCGCTGGAATTGCTCTCTGCTTATAATATGTTGAAACAGGAGGCGGAGCAGGAGGAGGAAACCCTTCTTTCCATGAAGCAGGAGATTACCCAAAAAGGCGAAGAATGTGTGGAAAAAGACAGGGTCATCGCCTGCTTGAAAGTACAACAGGAGGAGTCTGTTTTACAGCAGCAGGAAAAGGAAGAACAGGAACTTCAACTGGCGGTGAAAAATGCGGAAATCCAATATGTGGAACAGCAGCGCTTATACCAGGACCGGGAGAATGGGAATGATTATTTGGAGTATGTGCGGCTGAGACAGAAGCGAGACGAAGAAGAGGCTGTGATTGACAAGGCGCGGCATGGTTCCGGCGATTATATTGAACGTTTATACGATTATGCTTCTGTGAAAAAACAGTTTATGGAAGACCGTCTTGCTGATGTCAGAAAAAAGCAGGAAGAAGCCATAGCTGCCGAGAGAGAATTAAAAATTAATTTGAAGTCTTTGATGAAAGCAAAACGGGAACTGGAATGCGACCAGGCGGTTTGTCTGGCGAATCAGGAACGCTTGAAAATCCAGTATAAGACAAAAGAGGAGCAGTTGACACAGCAGAAAAACGAAACCAGTCTGTTACTGCTGGAGGATGTTCAAAAGGAAATCCGTAGTCAGCAAAAGCAGTTGTCACAGACCGTAACCGCTCTGGAGCAGTGTAGGAAACAACAGGAGGAGACAAAGAAGAGAGCGGTGGAATTGTCTCTGAAACAGCAGGAACTTACCCTTCGCCGGGAAAGTGCAGATTCCCAAACCGATTACAGAGATTCCCTGCGACGTCTTTTAGAGGAAGGAGAGGAACGGGTACAGGCGCTGGCAGGTACCTGCCATAGAGAAAACGTGTCCGCTTTTTCTGCCAGAGAACTGCAGGAACTGCTTCGGTTGATGCAGGAGCGGAGCCGGCAGGCCTTTGGAGCGTTGGCAGAAGAGCAGCGGCGTTTCGGAAAACTGGAACAGTTAAAACAGGCACAGATGGATGGGCATCTGGTTGCTGATACAGAATTTTTAGAATCTTTGCGGGATTACTTAGTGAACCGTCATGGGCTGGCGGTCATGCTGGGGCAGGATTATATTTTAGGAAAAGATTTAAACGAGCGGGAAGAACTGTTGCATCGTTGGTCTTTTGTGCCTTATGGACTGGTACTTTTGGAGGCGGGTGCGGAAGAACTTTCCGGCCTTTTGCAGGATGCCCGTTTAAGAAGTATGGCAGCCAACCAGGTCATCCCTGTTCTGACAGAGGAACTGCTTGTTCTGGGAGAACAGAAGAATCAGGAGGGGATTCTCTTTTTACAGGGAGCGGAAAAAGGTTTCTGGGAAAAGGAGGGCTTTGCCGATGCTATGGAAGAGACTGAGGAGCAACTTTCACAATCCCGGCAGGAGCAGGAACAACTTTCAGAAATGGTTGGGATGCTGGAGGAAGACTGCAGTTTCTTAATGGGGCAGATTGCTCTGGTGAAGTTGTATGAGACCGAACAGGAGCCGGATGAAAGAATTTTAGAATCCGGAGAAGAGCGTGTTGTGGACTGGGAAGCCCAGCAGCAACAATTGGAAAAAGAAATACAGGAGAATCAGCACAACAGTGCAGAACTGATGGAACAGGAGGAGGAACAGAGCAAACGCAGACAAGAGCAGGAGGAGGAATTGTCCCGGTTGTCCCACATTGGAGAATTGTTTGCAGAGTTAAAGCAGATTGGGGCGGAGCGCAATGCCGAACAGGAGCGGGCAGAGACTCTTTTGCAAAAGTTACAGCAGACCGATGGAGAGATTGAAACAGGGAACCGTAAGTTAAAGGAGACGCGGGAGCAAAAGAGTGCTTACCAGCAGCAGTTGGAAGAGGGAGAACAACAGTGGAACCAGGTTTATGCGCCCTATTATAAGGAGCGCCCGGTGCTGGATCTGGGTTATACGGAACGGCAACTGGATGCAGAATTTATGTCGATGAAAACCATCGTGGAACAGGGAATGGTGTCCGTTGCGGACAAGCAGACACTGGTGGATACCCTGAACCACAATATGGAGCAGTTGATGCGCAATCTCAAACGTCGAGGTGCCGATTGTGAGAAATTACAGCAGAGACAGGAAGCAGGAGAGTTATATGTAGTAGGAGAGGCGGAACTTAATTCCCTTTCCAGAGAATGTTCCCGATACCGGGGAGCATGGGAAAACGCAAAAGAACAGTTGGCACAAATCCAGAAGGAAAAAAGCAAATGTGAGGGTCGGATTGAGCATGGGATGAAGCAACTGGAGGAACAGGGAATACGCTATACCCGTCTTGGAATTGAGCCGGAGAATTTGCAACGGGCAATCGAAGAGCAGCGGCAGGTATTTGCCAGTCTGTTGAAAACAAAGGAAGAAATGACAAATGAATTCATTGCCATGCAGAAACGCCACAGCCGGCATTTGGATTTTTGTAAAGATGTCAAGCGTATGATAGAATTATACCATTTGAAAGTAACTGAGGATATGCAGTTGCAGGATGTGTCCCAATATACGCTGGAGCAACTCCGTCAGTGCCAGGCAGATTTTGAGAAACTGATGGCAAAGGAGCAGAAGGCACGACAGGAAATGGAACAGTATAAGCAGCAGACGGCACAGACGCTGATGGAATTAAAAGCCTTTGAACTGGCAGAAGTCATCCGGCGGGATGTGGTGTTGCCGGAGACAATGGCAGATATGCAGGAACTGCTGGACAGTTTACATGATATGATTGGTTACATCCAGTTGGAGCAGGAGCGGGTAGAACAGGGAATTCAGGATATGGAACTGATTAAAAGTAATTTTGAAAATCAGTGTATTCGCCGTTGCCAGGATGTAAAAACAGAACTGGAGCGCCTTCCAAAATTGTCTGGAATTACTCTGGATGGAGAAAATATACAGATGATTTCGTTGAAAATTCCTTATGTAACCGAGGAAGAGGCAGCAACTAAAATGTCAGACTATATTGAACGCATCGTAAAAGATGTGGACCGCTTTGATTCCTTCCATGAACGGATGCGTTATATCCGCAGTCAACTGGCGTTGAAACGATTGTTTTCCGTAGTGGTCACAGATATGAATGCGATTCGTCTGAATCTTTATAAAAGAGAGCGAATCAAAGAGCAGAGCCGTTACTTGCGATATGAGGAAGCGGTTGGTTCCACGGGACAGTCCCAGGGTATCTACATTCAGTTTCTGATTGCCATTATAAATTATATTGCCAACATTCATTCTGTGAGCAGCGATAACAGCGATTTAAGCAAAGTCATATTTATTGACAATCCGTTTGGAGCGGCAAAGGACATTTATATATGGGAACCTATTTTTGAAATGCTTAAAACGAACAACGTACAGTTAATTGTTCCTGCACGAGGAGCAACTCCGGCAATTACCGGACGGTTCGATGTGAATTATATTCTGGGTCAAAAACTGGTGGCAGGAAAGCAGCAGACGGTAGTGGTAGACTACCGCAGTCAGGTAGAGAAAACGGAACTGGAATATAAACGTCTGGAATTCACGCAAAATAGTTTTGATTTTATATAATTTTCGGACAATTAAGAAAATTCCAAAATCATTAACTGAAATAATGAAAAAATAATGTGTAATTGTGTTGACAAAAATGAAGGGTCGTGCTACAATATACTTGTCAGTGAATCGCAGGTAGTAGACGCGTGTAGCAGTGGCGGAATGGGATTCCGTACAGAAGGGAAGGTGGTAACGTTGTCACAATTGAATGATATGAGTGCTTTGACGCAGTTAACTGGGACGAAGTTTCCACACAAGAACCTTTAGTATATAAGGAAAGGTCCACATTAGTATGTGAGTACATACTGCATCGGAGTATTGAGGATGCCGGCGCACTTAGCGAACAGGACGTGTCAGAGAACTCAGCGTGGGAGACTTAAAAAGGCGATTTCGCATTGGCGAAATACGGAGAAGAGGGCGAATCAGTAAGTGACTGGAGGTCCAGCACGAAGTTGAGATAACAGGATTTGGGAGTAGTCGTGCCCGCGTAGTATTATTGTATATTTAGTCAATCAAGGGTTTGTATAGATTACATTTATTCAATAACGGGAGCATACGAGGATAGTAATTATATTGAGAATGTAAGTATTATGGCTTGTGTGGAGACGAGTGGAAACGGAAGAGATTCTGATGACGCAATAAGACAATTTCATAATGAACTAAGAAGGATATAAGGGAACCACATTGATGACATACGATGTGGTTCCTTTTTTATTTTCTGGTCTGGTTATATATTGAATAAAAAAATATAAAATATCTACATCTTGTAGGTGCAATTTCACCAAAAATTTGTTATAATACTGTATAATGTATTAGGGTGGTCTACGTCTGTCTGTAAACATGTAACATTGGCATTTTATGGCAGATTTTGTAGTCAACTGTTGTTCATATAATGAATATAATACTTGAAGTACTTGTGAAGACGGGGTGTGATAAGAGTGAGTACCAACTTGAATATGGCCAGTGTGAACAAGATTAAGGAATTGGTTGGCAAGAAGGATTTCAAGACGGCTCTGGCGGAACTGAAGTCGATTGACATTGAAAAATCGCTGAACCCGCAATTTATGAGGTTGTGTGGACAGGTATACGCAGAGAACAAGAAATACGATGATGCTAGAAAGACTTTGATTACAGCACACATTCTGGCTCCAAGGTCCAGTCAGATTTTAGATGAACTCATACGTTTATATCTAAAGATGGGCTATTTTACCAAAGCGAAGCAATATTATAAGATTTATACGGCATGTGCTCCTACCGAAGGAATTGAGAGTCAGACCGTGCTTTACAATGTGAAGAAGGCATTGCAGGCACCGGACAGTGAATTGATTGAGATTCTGAAAGGTATTTGTGATAAGGAATATGTTGATGTATGGGCGTTTGAACTTGCGCTCCTTTACCGTAAAGCGGGAATGAATGAGGAATCGGTGAAGGAATGTGAGAAGATTATGGACAGTTTTGCCCAGTCGAACCTTTATGTGAAGTGGGCAAGACCATTGAAGATGGGCAGCATTAACGTGAATAAAGCCTTTAACTGCTATCCGAAGGAGGAAGTTCCGGAATCTACGGGCAATATATACCAGTCCGTACAGCAGGAGAATGAGCAGTTACGCAAGGATTACATAGAACTGTTTGGGGGGCCGGAAGGAGATGATATGGTTTCCGGTGATGACGATGCAGTGATTGTTGAGGAAGTGGATGATGACGATGCCATCAGTGTTGCTGCACAGATTACAGATACCGTAAAATCTACTGTAAGTTCTGCCTTCGGTAAGGTAAAAGATACCATTGTTCATCCTCTGGATGAAGAGGTTGAAGTAGAAATTGTAGAAGGCGGCGTTGTAGAAGATGGAAGGTCTGTCCTGGACAGCGAGCGGGCAGAGTTGTTGCACGATGGAGATGCCGTTCAGAACAATGACGGGAATCCGTGGTTGCTGGAGGAAGATACCGTTGCAGCCCGACAGCAGGAAATGGAAGAAGCGACCGGGGAAATCAATGACATTCAGGCAGCCTTGGAGCGAATTGCGCGACAGGAGAGCAAGCAGTCGGCGGAGAAGGAGCGCAAGAAAGAGGAAGAAGCGGATGTAGAAGCGGCTGCGGCAGTTTTGGCAGCACGTCTGGCAGAACAGGAGGATTCCGACGAAGAAGAGGAAACAGTCGGGGAGGAGCCGGAGAACGTTCCAGAGAACGAAGCGGTTGCGCTAGAAGAACCAGATTCTGAGAATGTGGTTTTGGAAGAACCGGAGATAGACACTGGTAGAACAGTAGAGGATTCCGACGAAGAGATTGAAATATTAGATTTGAGTATGGGAGAAGAGGATGAGGAGGAAGAATCTGAGGAAGAATCCGATGATGACGATGAAGATTTCGACTTGCAGTCCCTTCTGCAAAAGGTAGCCCAGCAGGAAACAGAAACTGAGACCGACGGGGAGACAGAAGATTCGGAAGAAGATGAAGGAATTCAGATATTGGATTTGGAGAGTGACGACGGCATCGAGATTCTGGATTTGGGTCTGGAGGATGAAGAGACAGAAGAATCCAATGAAATGCCGGATTCTATAGAAGAACCAGACAACCCGGAGCCGGATGTATCGGTAGAATCGGATGAGAGTATTGTGGAAGCAGAGCCGGAGAGTGAAGTAATTGAGTTAGGCGACGAGGCGGAAGCAGAACCGGTAGAGATGACAGAGCCGGATGGTGAGGGAGATATAGATCGTGCACAAGATGCTGCACCATCTGAATCAGAGGCGGAAAGCGAAGAAGTTGCGGAGGAAGAAGCAGAGACATCAGGGAATGCTGAAATGAGCAATTTTAATGAAAATGATTTAGAGAAGGAAGCGTTTGATATGGCAGATGAGAATAAACCAAAGTTATCATTAAAATTAGCAGGCGGTGGCGGTGCCGGGGGCTATAACGGAGGTGCGAACCGAAGTAGTTTTGCTGGTAGCGGAATGGGCATGCGGGGTGCCGGTGGAGCAATTCTTTCAAAAGAAGAAAGAGAGTTTATGGCACAGTATGACGCTAAGCAGGCGGAACGGGAAGCTGCAGCCAAAGAGAGAGCCAGATTGGCGAAGGAACAGGAAGCCAAGGAAGAAGCAGAACGGGAAGAAGCAGAGCGCCAGGCTAAAATAGCAGCAGAAGAAGCAGCTAAGAAGGCAGAAGAGGAAGCCAAAGAGGCAGCTATCCGGGCTGAGGAAGAGGCAAAAAGACAGGCAGAACGGGAGGCTGCAGAAGCGGAGGCACGCAAGGAAGCAGAATTACGGGCTGCTGAGGAAGCCAAATTGGCAGAAGAACGCCGGGCTAAGGAAGCAGAGGAGCGGGCAAGAGAAGAGGAAGAAGCTCGCAAGTTGGCAGAGGAGCGTGCTAAGATGGATGCTGAGGAACGGGCTCGTGCAGAGGCGGAAGCTGCCAAGAAGGCAGAGCAGGAGCGCCGCGCCCGGGAAGCAGAAGAACGGGAGAAACAGGCTAAGTTAGCAGAAGAGCGCCGGGCAGAAGAAGAAAAACGGATTGCCGCACAGCAGGCAGAACAGGAAAAATTAAAACAATCTGTTAATAAAGTTAAGAGTAAATATGACCAGGAACGGGAAGATGCCATTGCTGCAATTCGTGCTAAGGTAGAGGCAGAGCGTGCTGCCAAGGAAGAGAAGAAACGCAAGGCGCAGGAAGTACTGGATGAACAGGAGCGTCGGCGGATTAAGGCGATGCCGGATTGGAAGAGAAAGCA
>JAQXNR010000120.1 GCA_029098105.1 Lachnospiraceae bacterium | reverse complement strand
CGGATCATGGGAAAATAATCTTTTAAACTTGTGTTTTTAATAAGCAACTCCTCCTCACCTATAGTATTTTTTAGACAATTGCGAAACGCAATATTTCTAATATAATAAACATAATTTATATAACATTCGCTTCGTTGTACTCCCTTTGGTCGTACAAAGGCACTCATTTATATATAAATTATGTTTATCCAATTGAAACACATGCGTTTCGCAAACAAGTCTAATTCTTATGGTGTCTGCAAAACTTACCACTACAGGAATGGCGACAACGTAACTTAAAGTGTGACAGTTTTGCACCTACCTAAGTTATCCCCTTTATGCTAGCACACAGTAAACTTGCTGTCCAACAACCTGTAGTTGTTAAAATCTGATTATATCAAAATTTTTTACACAAAAATATGCCGACAGTTGCAATGCTCTACAACCGTCGACATAGACTCAACTAATTCCTTTTTATTTTCAGTAATATCACACCCACCATTTTTACAAATCTTTTACCTACATTGGTAGCGGACTTTACAAACAAGAAGTATCCTTACTCTATATCCAAATAGTGTGAATAGGTATTTGCGAAACAATACATTTGCAATTTGTAGTTTTCAGATAGTTTGTAATAGATATTATATAAGATGCGCCTTTGCACTGACTTTGTGCAATGAAGCATCGTTATAATATCTATTACAAACTATCGTAACGAATGCAAAATTGTTTCGCAATTGCCTAAAATAGTGTGAATATATAGAGGAGGTTTCTATGATGAATTCCACCAAAAAACAACAGTTATTGCAGATCATAGAAGAAAAACGGATTACACCTGTGTTTCAGCCCATTGTATCCCTGACTGATGGAAGTGTCTTTGGCTATGAAGCCCTTTCCCGAATTAATATGGAAAATTGCGGAATTTCTGTGGAAGAAATGTTTGTTCTCGCACAGTCCTATGATGTGCTCTGGAGTCTGGAATATCTGTGTCAAAAAAAGGCACTCAAGGCAGTTCGTCGACAACTTGGAAATAAAAAACTATTTTTAAATGTGGACCCCTGTGTCATCAACGACGAAAAATTTAAAAGTGGCATGACAAAGAATTACCTGGAACGCTACCATGTCTCCCCTGACAACATTATTTTTGAACTGACCGAGCGTACCGATTTACAGACTATGGAGGAAACGTTTCAGGCTACAGTGGAATATTATAAAAAACAACATTACAATATCGCCATTGATGATTTTGGAAATGGCTATGCCGGAATTAACCGGGTCTGCTTTTTGTGTCCCCAATACATTAAAATCGACATTGCCATTGTCCGGGACATCCACAAGGATGCAGTTAAAAGTTCCATGGTGGAAAGTCTCGTTCACTTCTGCCAGGGAGCGGGGATTTTTCTGATTGCAGAAGGCATTGAGTGCTCTCAGGAATTAGACAAATTAATTGAACTGGGCGTGGATTATGGACAGGGCTACTATTTAGGAAGACCTTCCCCCGACCTCGCCTTTCCTAAAAAATCCATATCCAAAAACATACAGAAAAAAAATGAGGAACGTCAGAAATTCCAGCGTACCCCTTCCTTTTTCGGCGATATTGGTTCCATCTGCCACAAAGGAGTTGTGACCCGCTGTGACACCCAGGCAGTTACCACTTATGAATATATGAAAAAACATCCGGAAATCACAGAAATCTGTGCCGTAGATGAAAACAACAACGTCCGAGGACTTCTGACCCGACAGTTTATGGATGAATGCTTTGGCGGACGATTCGGTTATAATCTAAACAGCCGGAAAAACGTAGCGGATATTCTTCCAAAACAAGAGTTGCAAGTAGACCGCAGTATGTCCATCGAGACTGTAGCAAAACTGGCATTACTTCGTCCTCAGACGACATTATACGATGCTGTTATTGTCTGTAACGGAACCCGCTACTACGGTGTCGTAACCGTAAAGGATTTGCTCCAGTCTGCCATTACAATCCAGGTAGAGCGGGCAACGGATGCCAATCCTCTGACCCATCTCCCCGGAAACAAAGTAATTCAGGACAAGATTGAACAATGCTTGAAGGAACAGCAACCATTCTCCATCATGTACCTGGATTTGGATAATTTCAAAGCATACAACGATGCCTACGGATTTGAAAATGGCGATTTAATGATTCAGGCGGTCGCAAAAAGTATGAAAGACGCCTGCCACAGAAATGAATTTTTAGGTCATGTGGGCGGTGATGACTTTGTCATCATTGCCAGCCATTTTGAAATGCAGGAAATTTACGAAAAAATCATCGTCTCCTTTCGTTCCCGGTTAAAGGACTTGTATACCCCAGAAGATTATGCCCGCAAAGAAATTCTCTCCCGGAACCGTCATGGCATCACCGAGACCTTTCCCCTTGCCTCCCTCTCCTGTGCCCTGATTACCAACGAAAAGGGACCTATCCGGGATGTTTATGAATTTTCCGAAAAAATTGCAAAGGTAAAAAAGAAAAGCAAACAGATACCGGGAGACAGTCTGCAAAAATATGCTTCCTGATACCGAAAAAAATATGCTATACTGTATGCACTGGCAACAGATACAAAACGCTACTACAGGAAGAAAGCTGGTGCAAATATGGAATGCAAAAAAACATTTAAAATAGGAGAATTGTCAAAATTATATGACATCAGTGTAGACTCCATCCGATATTATGAAAAGGCAGGAATTCTAAAACCCATTCGGGATGAGGAAAACAACTACCGCCTATACACCGTTGAAGACGTGCGCAAACTCACGATGATACGGGAACTTCTCAATCTGAACTTCTCCACAGAGCAAATCCGGGATTTTGACGAAAACCGGAACGTGTCCAACACCAAATCTATGCTGGAGCAGGAACTAAATATTGTCAATGACGCCATTGTAGATTTGTATAAAAAAAGAGACAGCATTGCTGCTCGACTCAGTGCTCTGCAGCAAAACCTGGTTCCCCAACAGTTGGAAGTCGTAAAACTGCTGAATCTGGATGAACGCGCCTGTCTGATGGTAAGTGACACCAATCTGCCCGACGATTATGTAGACTACTATCTTGTAAAATATATGCATTCCCAACAGAAAAAAGTGGATACCATCGGTGCCTGTGACTGCTACACCTTAGATATCCACAATAGTAATCCGGATTCAGAGTACCTCCGTACCAAAAACGTATTTTTCTATTCCAACACCCTGTTATACCACAAAAACTATACCCTTCCGGCAGGAAAGTATTTGTCTCTCACCTACCAGGGCCCCCTCACCAAAACAAAGCAACTGGTTCCCAAACTCTATGACTATGCCAGAACGCATCACCTCACAGTGATTGGAGACCCTATGGAATTCTGCCACATTGATGATTACGAAACAGCAGATGAACAGGAATATCTCACTGAGTTGCAATTGGCAGTAAAATAGAACTACCGCACTGGCTGGAAACGGTCATAACGCAGTGGTGAAATGTCCACAACGGTTTCTTCTCCGACTACCATCTGCGCCAGCATCAGACCAACCGCCGGTCCGGTACCAAATCCATGCCCGGTAAATCCACATGCCAGAATTAATCCCGGTGCTTCCTCTACCGGACTGATGAAGGGAACACCATCATACGCCATATCCAGCCATCCGCACCAACTACGAACTACCTTTGCATCCTTTAACGCCGGAATATATCCCATAATTGCCCGGCAACTGGCAGACAATGTCATGGAATTGGTCACCACATCAGAAGGGTCCCGCATTTCCGTTGTGTCCTCCAAACCACTGTCAGAACCAAACACAAAGGAACCATGCTTCGCCTGATGTCCATAAAAATCTGCACCCGCCGTTCCCAGCATAATGTCAAACATATGCGGCTGCATTTCCGTAACAAGACACTCATCAATGAGACGGGTCATCGGTACATCCACCCCAATCGTTCTCGCAATGTAACGGCTCTCATAACCTGCAGCTAATATAATCGTTTCGCCTTCCAGTTCCGTACCGTCCTGCAAAATAACCTTGCGGACCTTTCCCTTCACTTTTCGCAATTCCTTCACCGGAGCATCCGTCATAAAACGCACGCCCATCTCCAATGCTCTCTTATAAAATCCCAGTGTTGTCGTCAGCGGATTCGCATGTCCATCCGTAGGACACCAACTGGCACCAATAACTTCATCCGACAAATACGGACAGATTTCCTTTACTTCTTTGGCATCTACCATGCGCACATCCAACCCAACAGCCTGAGCATTGCTCGCCAGTGTCTGTAATTTTTTCAAATGCTCTTCTGTTTTTCCAAGACGTAAATTTCCTTTCTGCGTATACTCCACATCCACTCCCAGTTCTTCGGAAAGGGTAGGCCACAAATGCTGAATTCCATACATGGCATAAGGCAATTCCCGCACATCCCGTCCGGACTGACGCACACCACCACCATTCCGGCTGGAACCGCCATGCCCAATACTCTTTGTAGCCTCCAATACCATAACATTGGTAACGCCCTTCTTTGCCAAATAGTATGCCGCTGCACAACCGTTAATACCACCGCCAATAATGATTACCTCTGCTGTCTTATTCATGTGCCACACCTCCATCCTCTGCTAAAATCTCCATTTCTATCGGACGCATCGGCGCTCTTGAGGATGCCGGTGCAATCTCTGTAGGCGGAACTTTCAGTTCCCCTGCCATAATTCCCTTTACCAGTTTCCCACAAGTCTGTCCCTGGCAGAGTCCCATACCGCTTCGCAAATAACGTCGCATTTCTTCAATCGTAAAGATTCCCTCATGAACTGCTTTACGGATTTCTCCTTTGGTGACCTCCTCACAACGGCACACCAGCATGTCATCGTCGGGCATTTCTACATAAGGACCAATCTCCTTTAATTTCTCCTGAACATCTATCATACTGTCATATCCTCCTTCTCTTATCTCTTATGCCTGAAAGAAACGTGCCTTCATCAGCATGTCGTTTGGAACCTTCATCGTCAACAGATTGGTATGGTCAAATGCGGGAGCTGTCCGCACTTTTGTGACAACCGCTTCACAAACCTCTTTGCCATCCCGTCCCAAAGCCTTGCCAATATCGCCAGTCTTTGGCAGGGGAAGAAATTCATAAGGCAGGGTAACCTCTCCAAATCCCGGTTCCACATCTTCCTGAACAAGGAAAATTGCCTGACCGGAACAGGATGCAACACACATACCACAGCCAATACACTCGTGTTCCGTGTCCACCACGGGAAGAGAAGTAATATTTTTACCAATTCGGATACAGCCTTTCGGACACGCATCCTGACAAGGATTACAGGGAATATTCTGCGTACATTCAATCACCGGATGGATTCCCTTCTGACTGGTAACACCGGGATACCGCTCAATTTCTGTATCTGCCACATATCCCTTTTCCAGAAGATTCATGGAAACATCAATTCCCTCTTCTGTTTTCTCCACCAGTTTACCCCGGTTTTTCGGAGCAAACATACCCTGTCGCAACGTATCCAGCGCTGCTTCCAGTTCTTCCATTCGTTTTGCTTTTTCTTCCTCAGTGAGGTATCCCAAATAGCAGGCAATAGCCACACCACTCATACGTCCTTCAATCATCGCTGAACTTGCCTCTTCAATTCCGGAAACATCTCCAGCAGCATAAATTCCCGGAACACTGGTCGCACCATCCTCTTCACAAACCGGAACATGTCCGCCCTTAGTGTCAGCCATCTCTACCCCTGCCTGTTTCAGCAACTGCGCCATGGGAGACAGTCCTACCGCCAGGCAAATCGTGTCCACATCAAAATGCTTCTCCGTTCCCGGAATCACTTTCCAGTCCGGACCAACCTGACCAATCGTAACCCCCGTTACATGATCCTCTCCCTCCGCCTCTACAATCGTGTGGGACAGATAGAAAGGAACTCCACAGCGGGCAACCTTAGCAGCATGTACACCATACCCTCCAACCCGGGGAGCTGCATCTGCCAACGCCACTACTTCGCAACCTGCCTGTAACAACTGAAAACTGACAACCAGACCTACATTACCGGACCCCAGCATCAGCACCCGGTTTCCCGGTTTTATATGATGTAGATTCATCATCGTCTGCGCCGCTCCGGCACCAATTACACCGGGAAGCGTCCAGCCTTTAAAATTAACCATATTTTCACTGGCACCTGTGGCAACCAGTACGCTGTCTCCTTTATAATGCTTTACCTCATCTCCGATTTTAACAGTAACTTCCTTCTCGGGGTAAAGTCCTACAACAGTAGCGTTCAACACTACCTTAACACCGTATTCCTCTGCCTCTGCCAACAGTTCCTCACCAATCTTAAATCCTCGGATTTTTGCTTTGTGTTCCTTGGACCCGAAAAACTTGTGAATCTGTTTAAACAACTGTCCACCCGGTCTGGCATTCTCATCAAAAACAATCGGCTTCATTCCATGTTTCGCCGCTTCAATGGCAGCGGACAGACCGGCTGGTCCGGCACCGATTACAATCATATCATAGCGTTCGATCTTCATCTACATCTCCTCCTTACTTGGGGATACCCCGTATTGTGTCTGTACTTTCATGCCCTCCTCCAGAGGAGTAATACATGTGCGGACATTCGGCTTGTCATTCACTACCATAACACAGTCCGTACAGCGACCAATCGCACAAAATACACCTCTCGGCTCATGCTTTTTCGCGGTATACCGATGCGCCATCACCCCGGCAGCTTTTAATGCAGTTGCAATCGGCTCCCCCTCATAACCTGTGAGGGTCTTGCCGTCGTAGGTAAAGGTTACCTGCCTGCGCTCTGGCGTCTCTCCCAAAATCGGATGATTCTGAATTCGTTCCATAGTTTGTTCCTCCTATTCCGTCCCCCCGTTTCCTGACGAAATCTAAAGGGGCTTTCTTTTTACATATAAAAAGGTACAGAATGTTCTCACATCCTGTACCCCATTGTACGTTGACTCTCTTAGCGAGCATGTCATTATTTTGTCTTAACCGACATTTTTTTGCTTTGCTGTATTTATATTAAACTATAGTATTATGCCATAGTCAAGTACTTTTTGATAAAAATTTCAAAGAAATTTATCTATGGTTAAATTTCCTCTCGTTTTCTCACACTATAACGCCTTTTTATAAATCGCTATAATATCCCCCATTGTCAGCGGTACATAACAGCCTTCGCAAAAGGGACAGCAACTTCTTGCCATGTCCTCAAAATGTGTTTCATCAATTCCAATTTCATGGAGCGTCGCCGGCATTCCCAATCTGGCAAAGAACTGGCGGGTACAGGCAATCGGCGCATACTGAATTACCGTCTTTAAAATCGCCTCACAAAGATGCCCCTGAACAACTGCCCCTTTTGTATTGGTAAAATAACTCTCAAACACATGACTCATAATATCCACCGCTCCTGCCGCAGTCCGACTGGCAGGAACCGTAAACATATAGGTGGGATCCAAAATTGCCATCCGAGGTTTTAAATAATCCGAGGCATCCCCCTGGTAACAAACTCCAGCCGCTACCAACTTGGCACAATCGATACTGCTGCCTCCACCGATTGCAAGCACCATGTCTACCTTATTCCTGCGGCATAAATCCACCCCTTCCCGCACCAGTTGAATCCG
>JAQXNR010000119.1 GCA_029098105.1 Lachnospiraceae bacterium | reverse complement strand
GGCGCGTTTGATGTCTCAGGCACTTCGTAAGTTGACGGCGGTTATTAGTAAGTCGAATTGTACGGTAGTATTTATTAACCAGCTTCGAGAGAAGGTGGGAGTGATGTTTGGCAATCCGGAGACAACTACGGGTGGTCGCGCACTCAAGTATTATTCTTCCATTCGTCTGGATGTCAGAAGAATTGAGACATTGAAGGCGAATGGTGAGATGATTGGTAACCGTACCCGGGTGAAGGTAGTTAAGAATAAGATTGCACCTCCCTTTAAGGAAGCGGAATTTGATATTATGTTTGGAGAAGGTATTTCCAAAGTAGGAGATATTCTTGACCTGGCTGCGAACTGTGACATTGTGAACAAGAGCGGTGCATGGTATGCCTATAAGGGAGAGAAGATTGGACAGGGACGCGAGAATGCGAAGTTGTTTTTGAAGGAGAACCCTGCTGTGTGTGATGAGATTGAGATGCAGGTGAGAAGTCACTATGGTCTTCCGGTGGACGGAGCGGTAGTTATAGAAGAAACTGCAGAGACGAAGTCGAAGAAGAATGCCAAGGACACGTCAGGTACGGAGAATGCTTAGCAGAGAGACTTAGTGTAGCATAGCGATGTTGGAGAAGAAGTATGATAGTAACTGGGATTTGCCCTGCCAGCAAGGGGAAGAATCGCATTTATATTGATGAGGAATATGTGTTTTTCCTTTATACCAGGGAATTGCGTCAGTTTGAATTGAAGGAAGGTCAACCGGTTTCCCAGGAACTGGTTGACCATATTTTGTCCGAATATGTCTTGAAAAGAGCAAAGCGTAAGGCGATGGATTTGTTACAGAGACAGGACTATTCGGTAGCGGATTTACGTCTGCGGTTGAAGCGGGCGGAATATACCGAGGAAGTGATTTTGCAGGTAATTGAATATTTAGAAGGATTTCATTATTTGGACGATGTGCGATATGCCAGGCAGTTTATTTCCGGAAGATTGGAGATTATGGGACGACGTCAGATGACGTCCAGACTTTTGGCAAAGGGAATTGCAAGAGAGGATATTGAGCAGGCATTTAACCAACTTTCCCAGGAGGAAGTAGATTTAGAGCAGCGGGAACAGGAGGCACTACAGCGGTTATTATTAAAGAAGTTGAATGGAAGAGAACCAGAACAGGTGGAGGACAGGGAGTGGAATCGGATTTTCCAGTTTCTGGCTCGTCGTGGATTTTCCCAAAGTATAATTTATTCTGCAATCCATGACTATAAAAGGAATTAGGATTTTTGACAAACAAATACAAAATATAGTATGCTTTTTTGACATAATTACTATATTTTTTGTTTAGTTGCTTGACAATATGCTGAAATCAGTATAAAATTGAACTGTTGTACTATGGGTACGATGAAAACTAAATAAGGAGGTGCTCCTGTGGATATCGCTATAGCAATCGCTATTACTGCTTTAATTTGCCTTGCAGTTGCTATTCCTGTATCTTCTAAGGTGTCCGTTTCCAAGTATAAAGCGGATGCAGAGCAGAAGGTCGGAAGTGCACAAGATAAGGCTAGAGAAATTATAGATGAAGCATTAAAGACAGCAGAAGCTAAGAAGCGGGAAGCGACTTTGGAGGCTAAGGAAGAGTCCATCCGAGTGAAGAACGAGTTGGACAAGGAGACCAAAGAGCGTCGCGCGGAGTTGCAGCACTTGGAGAAGCGTGTTCTGGATCGCGAAGAGAACGTGGAACGCAAGGCGACTGCGATGGAGAAGAAGGAAGCAAGTCTTGCCCAGAAGGAATCCCGTCTGGACCGGAAGAATGCTGAGATTGAAGAGCTTCATGCGAAGAAACTGCAGGAACTGGAACGAATTTCAGGATTAACCTCTGAACAAGCAAAAGAATATTTGTTAAAAAGTGTAGAAGAAGATGTGAAACATGAGATGGCTCTGATGGTAAAAGAGATGGAAAACAGAGCCAAAGAGGATGCGAACAAAAAGGCGAAGGAGTATATTGTAAGTGCCATTCAGAAGTGTGCTGCGGACCATGTATCGGAGGCAACCATTTCATTGGTGCAACTGCCCAATGATGAGATGAAAGGACGCATTATTGGTCGGGAAGGTCGGAACATTCGTACATTAGAGACAATGACGGGTGTTGATTTGATTATTGATGATACTCCTGAGGCAGTTATTTTGTCCAGTTTTGATCCGGTTCGTCGTGAGGTGGCAAGGATTGCTCTGGAGAAGTTAATTGTAGATGGACGTATCCATCCGGCAAGAATTGAGGAGACTGTGGAGAAGGCACAACGTGAGGTAGAAAACCAGATGCGTGAAGACGGTGAGTCGGCAAGTCTTGAGGTCGGTGTACACGGAATCCATCCGGAGTTAATCCGGTTGCTGGGTAAAATGAAGTTCAGAACCAGTTATGGACAGAACGCGTTAAAGCATTCTATTGAAGTTGCACAACTTTGTGGATTATTGGCTGCGGAAATCGGTTTGGATGTGCGCACTGCCAAACGAGCTGGTTTGTTACATGACATTGGTAAATCAGTAGATCAGGAGATGGAAGGTTCCCATATCCAGATTGGTGTGGATTTATGTAGAAAATATAAAGAATCACCGCTGATTATTAATGCTGTCGCTTCCCATCATGGCGACTGTGAACCGGAATCTTTGATTGCATGTATTGTACAGGCGGCGGATGCTATTTCTGCTGCTCGTCCCGGTGCAAGAAGAGAAACACTTGAAACATATACAACAAGATTGAAGGAACTTGAAGACATTGCCAATGGCTTCAAGGGTGTTGACAAAACTTTTGCAATTCAGGCAGGTCGTGAGATTCGTGTAATGGTAGTTCCAGAGCAGGTATCGGATGCAGATATGATTTTAATGGCAAGGAATATTTCAAAGCAAATTGAGGATTCTCTCAATTACCCTGGTCAGATTAAAGTTAATGTAATTCGTGAATCCAGAGTTACGGATTATGCGAAATAGTATAAGACAAAAAATCCCCATCTTTAATGATGGGGATTTTTTTGCCTCTATTTGCCATACATATATTAAAATGAATTTTCGAAAATACAATATTGCAAAAAATAAGGTCAAAAGTGAAAAAAATAGGGAATATTACACAAAAAAAGAAATTATTTAAAATACATCTTGTAATTTTCGGAATACTATATTACAATAGCACTTGTATTATTTTATGTTATTATGAAAAACTATGATTTGAATTAAGGTGGTGCTTACAATGTCATTAACGTTATCCAAGAAAGCGCAGGCGGTAAAACCGTCCTCTACATTAGCGATTACAGCTAAAGCAAAGCAGTTGCGGGCAGAGGGAAAGGATGTTGTTGGGTTTGGAGCAGGAGAGCCGGATTTTAATACTCCGGAAAATATCTGTGATGCTGCAATCCAGGCAATCCGTGAGGGACATACCAAATATACTCCAGCATCCGGTACTGTTTCTTTGAAGCAGGCGGTTAGTAAGAAATTTAAGGAGTTTAATGGTCTTGATTACGGAGTGGATCAGATTGTAATCAGCAATGGTGGTAAGCATTCTCTGACGAATATATTTATGGCGATTCTGAATCCTGAAGATGAGGTATTGATTCCTGCTCCCTATTGGCTCAGTTATCCGGAAATGGTAAAACTGGCAGATGGGGTTCCTGTTACAGTGACGACGAAAAAGGAGAATGGATATAAGGTTACCGTGGATGAGTTAAATGCTGCTTTTACAGACAAAACAAAAGCGATTGTAATCAATTCTCCCTGTAATCCGACAGGTATGCTTTACAGCCGTGAGGAACTGCAGGCGATTGCAGATTTTGTAGTAGAAAAGGACATCTATCTGGTTTCTGACGAGATGTACGAGAATCTTGTATATGGAGATGCAAAGCACATCAGCATTGCTTCTCTGGGAGATGAAATCTATAAGAGAACAATTACGGTAAGTGGTGTTGCAAAAAGTTATGCCATGACCGGATGGAGAATCGGTTATGTGGGTGCCAGTGCAGAGATTGCAAAATTGATGTCTTCTATTCAGAGCCATGCAACCTCCAATCCCAATTCCATTGCCCAGAAGGCAACGGAGGAAGCGTTGCTGGGACCGCAGGAAACAGTAGAGAAAATGCGTCAGGAGTTCGACAAGCGAAGAAAGTATATGTACGAGAGAATCAGTCATATGCCTCTTGTTTCCTGCTTAGAGCCTCAAGGTGCTTTTTATGTGTTTGTGGATGTGCGGGAAGTCGTTGCCAAGAAGTATAAAGGCGAGGTTGTGGGAAGTGCTGCGAGAATGGCAGAAATCTTAATCAGCGATTTCAATACCGCAGTAATCCCGTGTGAAGACTTTGCGGCTCCGGGACATATCCGTTTGTCTTATGCTATATCCATGGAGCAGATTGAAAAAGGATTAGACCGTATTGAAACGTTTATTAACAGTGTGGAGTAAGAATGGAAAAGAATTTACAACAGGATTTGAATTATACAAAATGCGGTGCCGAACTGGTTTACCAGGGCACCGCAGTGTCATTTTATAAGGAACATATAAAACTTCCGGATGGACGTATGGTAGAATGGGATTTGATTCAGCATCCGGGGGGAGCCGCTGTTTTGCCGATAGACGACGAAGAAAACGTACTTTTGGTAGAGCAGTACCGCAATGCCCTTGAACGAATCACGCTGGAGATTCCGGCGGGAAAACGGGAAGCGGGAGAGGCTTATGAAGTCTGTGCTGCCCGGGAACTGGAAGAAGAGACAGGTTACTATTCTGAACATATTGTACCATTAGGTAAATCTGCTCCGGCTGTTGGCTACAGTAATGAAGTGTTGGGTTTGTTCTATGCAGACCACTTGAAAAAAAGTTGTCAGAATCTGGATGAAGATGAGTGGATTCATGTCAAAAAATACTCTTTGACAGAGGCGGTAAATATGGTAATGCAAGGAAAAATTATAGATTCCAAAACAGTGTCTGCCATTTTAATGTATGCCCAGTGTAAACAAGAGAAGTAGTTCTATTTTTTTAGGGAATTCATATAATGAAAAAGAACAGTTGGTTTTAAGAGACTGCTGCCGACATGCTTGGAAATGTTGTGAGAGCATGGAGAGGAGACAGATATGAGTTCGGGAAAAGCAGGATATTTATTTGAAATAGATGTGCAGAGAACAAGAATGTGGTTGTGTCTGGTAGCAGGTGTAATTCTTGGAAGTCTGTTCATCAACTTGTTTATGGATGAAATTGTAAAAAATAATATTTCTACCTATAGTTTTGAACGCATGCTGACGGGAAATTTAGTTTTGAATTCCAGTGAGTTGTTTGTATATATTCTGGGGCGAAGAGGTGTTCAATTTATTCTTGTGGTGATTATTCTGCTTTTGTTTCCTGCGGGCGTGTCAAGAGGCCTGTTATTGCTGACTCTCGGTGGAATACTTGGTGCGGTTGTGTCCATGCAGGTCATTTGCAGCGGTGCCAAGGGAATTTTGTCTTTTCTTCTGGTTATTTTTCCTCAGGCAATCTGTTACCTTGGTGGAATATTCTATTCTCTGTATACATGGAAAAGGAAAAATCATTTTGGTGTTTTATTGGTTCTGTTTGGAAGTTTTCTTCTGGGGATTGTATTGGAAAGTTTTGTAAACGGCAAATTATTAAATTTTTTTACATTTTAATATTTTTTATTTGCTTTTATTTCTGTTTGTCATTATAATAACATTAGGAGAAATCATGTACGCGGGTACATGATTTTTTAGCGCATTCTCTTTCGTCATGGGACAAAGAGAATTTCATGTCATGTAAGGATGAAGTAGAAGGTTAAGTGTATGGAACAGTATGTGCGGGAATTTGTCGAGTATTTGAATCAGGAGAAACATTCCAGTCCGAATACCATTGCCTCATACAAAAGGGATTTACTAAAATTATGTGGTTTCCTGGAGCAGAATGGAGTAACGGAAGTTTCCCAGGTAACAGAGACGAATTTGAACTCTTATATTTTGTCAATGGAGACGGCGGGACTTTCCCCTTCTTCGATTTCCAGAGCAATCGCATCTATGAGAGCATTTTTTGCATTTCTGGACAGAAAGCGGTATGTAGAGCAGGATCCGGCACTACATTTAAAAGCGCCCAGAATTACAAAGAATTGTCCACAGGTGTTGTCTACAGAGGAAATGGAACTGTTGCTTGCTCAACCGGATCCCAATTACGTTAAGGAGTTACGGGACAAGGCAATGCTGGAACTACTGTATGCGACTGGAATCCGGGTTTCCGAATTGATTGCATTGAAGGTTTCTGATGTCAATCTGGAGATGGGATACCTTGTCACTGTGAACCGGGAGAGAGAACGGGTTATTCCAATAGAGTCTATTGCCAAAAAGGCTTTGCAGAACTATATGGAAAAAGCACGTCCGAAACTGGCAAAAGATGGGGAGGACAGTCTGTTTACGAATTGTCAGGGAAAGCCTATGACCCGGCAAGGATTTTGGAAGATTCTGAAATGCTATGCTACCCGGGCTGGTATTGAAAAGGATATCACACCTCACATGATTCGTCACTCCTTTGCCGTACATCTGGTAGAAAATGGTGCGGATTTACGCTCGGTGCAGGAAATGCTGGGACATTCGGATATTGCAACTACACAGATTTATATGAAGGACAACCATCATCGGATTAAAGAAGTATATGATATGGCGCACCAGCGAAAAACAACGACAGGAGAGAAAGAATAATGGATAAGTATAATTGTTATACCCCGAAAGAAGTACATGAAAACATGACAAAGGCAGCCGTTACAAAGGCGTCTTATTCCTGGGACCGGATGTTGATTCTGGGAATTATGGCGGGACTCTGTATTGCTCTGGGAGCAGAGGCTAGTAATGTGGCGATGCATGACATTTCCCATGTGGGATTGGCACGACTGGTTGCCGGATGCATATTCCCGGTAGGATTGGTTTCACTGGTTTTGGCAGGCGGAGAATTATTTACAGGAAACGCCTTGATGTTGACAGGTGTGGTTTCCCGGCAGATTACTTTGAAGAAGATGCTGAGAAACTGGGTGATTGTATATTTTGCCAATATGATAGGAGCAGTATTTATTGCCTGGATGGTGAGTCAGACCGGACAATGGAACTATACGGATGGAATGCTGGGAGCAATGACGATTAAGATTGCAGTGGGAAAGGTGAATCTGTCTCCCTGGACTGCATTTTGCTCCGGAATTATGTGTAATGTTTTTGTCTGCCTTGCCGTTTTGATGGCAAGTGCAGCGAAGGCGATTATTGGAAAAATCGTGGCAATCTTTTTGCCAATTTGTGCTTTTGTAATCTCCGGATTTGAGCACTGTGTTGCCAATATGTATTATATTCCGGCAGGGATGCTGGCTGCCCGGAATTATGATTATGTGGCAAGGGCTCAGGAACTTTATGGAATCAGTGAAGCACAGTTATCGCGTCTGACAGTAGGTCATTTTCTCTATGACAATCTTTTGTTTGTTACTCTGGGAAATATTATTGGCGGCGGGCTTTTTGTTGGACTGATGTATTATGCCGCCTTTGTCCGAAAGGAAAAGCAAAAGTAGGAAACATTGGTTAGATTTGCTGGAGAATGAAATGCAGTGTTGACTTTATTGCTTTAAAGTGATAGACTACCTAAAGTAAATATTGTATTAAGGAAGGATCTAGAAATGAGTATACACATTGAAAAAGCAGTGCCCAGTGAAGAAGAGATTAAGGCACAATACCCGATTACAGAGCAGTTAAAAGAAATTAAGAAGCAGAGAGATGCAGAGATTAAGGACGTATTTACCGGTGCATCCGACCGTTTTCTTGTAATTATTGGTCCCTGTTCTGCGGACAATGAGGACGCGGTATGTGATTATGTTCAGCGTTTGGCTAGAGTCAATGAGAAAACGAAAGATAAACTACTCATTGTTCCTCGAATTTACACGAATAAGCCTCGTACTACCGGAGAAGGATACAAGGGAATTCTGCATCAGCCCGATCCGGAGAAGAAACCGGATATGGTACAGGGACTGATTGCCATCCGTAAAATGGTCATTCGTTCTCTGGAGGAAACTTCGTTGACTGCTGCAGACGAGATGTTATATCCGGGTAACTGGGGATACATGGACGATTTACTGAGTTATGTTGCGGTTGGTGCCCGTTCTGTGGAGAATCAGCAGCATAGACTGGTAGCCAGTGGTATGGATATTCCCGTTGGAATGAAGAATCCCACCAGTGGAGATTTGACGGTTATGATGAATTCGGTCATTGCAGCCCAGGGACATCATACTTTCCTTCATCACATGAATCAGGTAAAGTCTGATGGAAATCCTCTGGCACATACGATTCTGCGTGGAGCAGTGAACAAGCATGGACAGAACATCCCCAATTACCACTATGAAGATTTCATGATGCTGTTGGATTTATATAACAAGCACAATCTGCTGAATCCGGCTTGTATTGTGGATGCCAACCACAGCAATTCCGGCAAGAAATGGGACCAGCAGCCTCGTATTGTAAAGGATGTGCTGCATTCCAGAAGCCATTCTGATGACATCAAGAATCTGGTCAAGGGTGTTATGATTGAGAGTTATATTGAGGATGGCAATCAGAAGATTGGAGAGGGATGTTACGGCAAATCTATTACTGACCCCTGTTTGGGATGGGATAAGACAGAGACTTTGCTGTATGAGATTGCAGATCGTCTGTAAATAAAGTATATTGTACTATAAAGGGAACTTATGCATGAGCCGGAAGACTGGCAGTGCAAGAAGTTCCTTTTTTGGTTCATGGTATTAGTGGAAAACGCTATCTTTTTTTGACGGAACCGCCAATATATGGTAGAATGACACTGGTATATTGGATTTTTTAACCGGATGTCCGAAAGGAAAGCAGGAATACCCGAAAGGATTAAGAGGCACCATGAGACGAGCATTAGCTTATGCAAAGCATTTACTGGATAATATTGTGACATTTATGAAATGGATTGTGCTGGGCGTGGGCACAGGAGTCATTGTAGGACTGGTAGGTGTGAGTTTTTATAAAATACTGAAAGTTTGTGGGGAACTGCGGGAAGAGAATTCCTGGCTGTTATTTTTCCTGCCGATAGGAGGTCTGGTGATTGCGTTTTTATACCGTTACTGGATGAAATGTCAGGACAAAGGAACCAACTTAGTGCTGGCTGCGATTGCTTCCGGCGAGGAAATTACCCCGAAACTGGCACCGTTGATTTATGTGGCAACTGTGATTACCCATTTGTTTGGTGGTTCTGCCGGACGGGAGGGTGCCGCCTTTCAGATTGGCGGAGGAATCGCCAATATGCTGGGGCGTTTTTTGAAACTGGATGACAGTGACCGCCATACGATTATTATGTGCGGCATGAGTGCCGGTTTTGCTGCTCTTTTTGGAACACCAATGGCGGCGGCTATTTTTGCAATGGAAATTATAAGTGTTGGTGTCATGTATTATGGTGCGCTGGTGCCCTGTGTTGTGGCATCCTATGTGAGTGTTACGATTGCGGGACATTTTGAAATTCCTCCGGTGCGTTTTAGCCTCTCCGGTGTTCCCGGTTATACCCTGTTTCCAGTGGGGAAGATTTTGATTCTGGCGTGTCTTTGTGCTGCTATCAGCGGTTTGTTCTGCTATTTATTGCACTGGAGTGGAAAATATTACCGCACCTGTATTTCCAATCCCTTTCTCCGGATTGTTGTGGGGGCGGGATTGGTCATTATTCTCACATTGGTATTGGGAACCAGGGATTATAATGGAGATGGTATGGAGGTTATTACCCGCTGTTTTACCGGAGAAGTGGGGTATACTGCTTTTTTCTGGAAAATGATTTTTACTGCCCTGACTTTGGGAGCGGGATTTAAAGGAGGAGAGATTGTCCCCAGCCTGTTTGTGGGTGCCACTTTTGGGTATAGTTATGGGGCACTGATTGGATTTTCCCCTTCTTTTACAGCAGCAGTGGGAATGATTGGTGTATTCTGTGGTGTGACAAACTGTCCCATTACCTCATTGCTTCTGGCATTTGAGGTGTTTGGCTATAAGGGGGCATCCTACATGGCGCTGACTGTGGCGATTAGTTATATGCTGTCAGGTTATTATGGTTTATATGATTCCCAGAAGATTATGTATTCAAAAATGAAAACAAGTTATGTAAACAGAAGAATTAACAATAAGGTACAGTAAATGAAAACTATTTGGAGGAAATAACATGAGAAAAAAGGGATTTCACAAAGTTCCGGAAAAAGTGAAGCAGTGGGTGCAAAAGGGGGCAATGGTATTGGCAGCGGTTGCTATGCTGGCGTCGGATGTGCCACTGTATACTCAGGCAGTGACAAAGGAGGAAGCACAAGCCGCGGTAAAGGGAATTGATGTTTCCGGTTATAATGGCACTGTAGATTTTGAATCGGTGAAAAAACAGGGGTATACCTATGTTATGATTCGTACCGGTGCAGGCAAAGAGACCGTAGATTCCTGTTTTGCCCAGAACTATGGTGCAGCAGGAACGGCAGGATTGAAGCGGGGGGCATATTATTACAGTTATGCCACTACGGTAAAGGAAGCACAGGCAGAAGCAAAAAAATGTCTTTCCATTTTAGACAATCGTAACCTGGAGTGCCCGGTTGCATATGATATAGAAGAGGATGCTGCATTTAAGACAGGAAAAGAGAATGTAACTGCTATGGCTGTGGCTTTTTGTGAGATTGTCAAAGCAGCAGGCTATGAGCCGATGATTTATGCCTCTTTGAATAAACTGAAAGAATATTTTGATTATAATACGATTTCCCAGTATAAAATATGGGTGGCAAATTATGATGTAGATTACCCGGACTATGCATATCCGTATATGATGTGGCAGTATACCATAGGAAGTGTAAAGGGAGCCAATACTGCCGGAGGACAGTGTGATGAGAATTATATTTATGAGAACTTTGTGGAGGCGGAGTCCATTGCCCTGAATGAGAGCGAAGTAGATTTACAGATTGGAGAAGGTCTGGTGTCTTCGGTTTCCCTAAGTGGTACGGTTTCCCCAACGGATGCGAGTAACAAGCACATCAACTGGAGTTCAGAGGATGAGAAAGTAGTTACCGTAGATGGGAATGGGACGGTGCAGGCAGTGGGAAATGGAACAACCAATGTGGTGGCGAGTACCGTAAACGGCAAGACTGCAGTGTGTAAAGTAACAGTGACTACACCGGCAACGGCGATTGCGATTGGAAATGAGAGTTTAACAATCGGAAAGAAGGAGAATTTCAGTCTGGTTCCCGTTTTAACTCCGGAAACTTCTACGGATGGTACTACCTATGTAAGTTCCGATGAAAAAATTGTACGGGTGGAAAAAGACGGAACACTGACCGGATTGAAAAAGGGCTCAGCAGAGATTACGGCAACGACAGACAGCGGGGTTTCTACTACGGTTACAGTTACCGTAAAAAAGGCACCCTGGCGAATTTCCAATAACGGTTTGTTTAAAAAGATGAAAGTGGGAGAAACCTATAATATGAATTGCAAACTTCCAAAGAATTCTGCCAGCAACAAGATTACTTATTATTCCCGGAATAAATACCGGGTGGAAGTTGATGAAAAAGGAAATGTAACTGCACTGGCTACCGGCTGGTGTCTGATTCGTGCCAAAACTTACAATGGCAAAAAGGTATGGACGCTGGTTCATGTTGTAGAATAAAGCACAGGAAAGAAGAAAATTACGGATTAGGAGGACATAAGTATGAAGCGAGCAATATGGTTTGTACTGGACAGTGTAGGAATGGGAGCATTACCGGATGCAGAGCAATTTGGTGATACGGGAGCAAATACTATATATTCTGCTTCCCAGGCAGTACCGGATTTTAAACTTCCGGTTTTGCAAAGTCTGGGGTATGGAAATATTGAGGGTATGAAGGGCGTTGATGGGGTAGCAGCACCCATTGGTGCTTACGGAAAATTGGCAGAGATGTCCAATGGAAAAGATACTACAATTGGGCATTGGGAGATGACCGGAATTTACACTCCTAAGGCATTTCCCGTATATCCTGACGGTTTTCCAAAAGAAATTATGGATGCTTTTGTGGAGCAGACCGGATGTGGCGGTTATTTAGCTAATAAGGTGGCTTCCGGAACAGAGATTATTGATGAGTTCGCCGCAGAACAGAGAAAAACGGGATACCCGATTATTTATACCTCTGCGGACAGCGTATTTCAGATTGCTGCCCATGAAGATGTTATTCCGGTAGAGCGTCTCTACGAGATTTGCCAGATTGCCCGCAGCATTTTAACCGGATGTCATGAAGTGGCGCGAGTGATTGCCCGTCCTTTTGTGGGAGAGGAAGGAAATTATAGAAGAACGTCCAACCGCAGGGATTTTTCCAAACTGCCGGATGCCGACAATACGCTGGTACATTTGAAAGAAGCGGGATATACTGTGGCTGCTGTAGGTAAGATTTCAGATATTTTTGCAAATGTGGGAATCACAACAGCAAAACATACAAAGAGTAATATGGATGGAATAGAAGTAACACTGGATTATATGAAAGAAATTCCAGAAGGTTTGATTTATACCAATCTGGTAGAGTTTGATTCCAGTTGGGGACATCGCCGGGATGCGGTGGGATACGCTAATGGACTGATGGAATTTGACAAGCGGCTTTCGGAAATTCTCTCTGCCATGACGGATGAAGACCTTCTCATCATTACAGCAGACCACGGCTGTGACCCTTGCTTTAAAGGAACAGACCACACAAGGGAATATGTTCCTGTTCTGTTTTACCGCAAAGGGATGAAGTCTGTGAATCTGGGAACTGGTAAGACTTTTGCCAATATTGGACAGACCGTGTGTGAACAATTTGGGGTTCCTAAAGTTCCTATAGGGGAGAGTTATTGGAGTTTATTGAACAGCAAGTAAGGTGGTAATGCAGTATGCGGATGTATGATTTAATCGAGAAGAAAAAACAGGGGCAGGAACTCTCCCGGGAAGAGTTGGAATATATTGTCAATGGATTCACGAATGGGCAGATTCCAGACTACCAGATGTCCGCTTTTTTGATGGCGGTATATTTTCAGGATATGACAATGGAAGAAACGGTGAATCTGACGATGGCAATGGCTAATAGTGGAGATACCCTGAACCTTGATGCGATTCCGGGAATTAAGGTGGACAAGCATAGTACTGGAGGAGTGGGGGACAAGACTTCACTCATTATTGGACCTATGCTGGCATCTCTGGGTGTTCCTGTGGCAAAAATGAGCGGCAGGGGACTGGGACATACCGGAGGAACCATTGACAAACTGGAGAGTTTTTCCGGCTTTTCTACTGTGCTTTCGGAAGAAGCATTTATGGAACAGGTCAGGGATATCCATTTTGCTCTGGTAGGTCAGACTGCGAATCTGGCTCCGGCAGACAAAAAAATTTATGCGCTTCGGGATGTGACTGCCACAGTAAACCATAAAAGCCTGATTGCCAGCAGTATTATGAGTAAAAAGATTGCGGCGGGAGCAGATGTCATCGTGTTGGATGTGAAAACCGGTTCCGGCGCTTTCATGGAAACGGTGGAGGAGGCAAAGGAATTAGCCCGTATTATGGTATCCATCGGTACTATGGTAGGTCGGGAAACGGTTGCTGTGATTTCTGATATGAATGAGCCTTTGGGGCACAATGTAGGAAATGCGCTGGAGGTAGAAGAAGCGATTGGGGTTTTACAAGGAAAAGGCGAAAAACGGTTGTTGGAACTTTCCCTTACACTGGCATCTTATATGCTGGTGGGGGCGAAAAAGGCAACGTCTATTCAAGAGGCAAGGAGCATGCTGGAGGAAACGATTTCCAGTGGAGCAGCTCTTGCCAAGATGGCAGAGTTTGTAGAACGTCAAGGGGGAGATGCAGAGCAGGTCTATCATCCCGAACGTCTTCCCAGGGCGCAATACGAGGAGACAGTAATGGTGGAAAAAGACGGCTGGCTTTCTTCCTGCTGCAACAAAGAAGTGGGAATTGCCTCCCTGATTTTAGGTGGCGGCAGGGAAACAAAAGAAAGTGACATTGACCTGAGTGTTGGAATTGTACTGCACAAACAGTTGGCAGACAAGGTGGTGGCAGGAGAATCTCTGGCGACGATTTATGGCAATGACAAAGAGAAAATTAAACTGGCAGCACAGAGATTGGCAATGGCTTATGAGATTTCCCAGAAGCCGATTGAAAAACTACCATTGATTAAAGAAATAATTACAAAAGAGGATTTATAAAGCAGATCTGTTTTTCTTGGAAAGGGTCATATTCCCTTGTTATTAGGAATAAAATACACCAATAGCATATTGCGGTGAGGGTAATATGACAAAAAAGAGAGTTTATTTTGTTACCGCACTTGCACTGTTGACAGTGTTTTCCCTGTCACTTTCTGCAAGTTGTACGGGATTGTTGTGCACTGCTGTTAAAGCAGAAAAAGACGGGGAAACAGATGCAAATCAGGAGAATCAGGATCTCTCCCTGGCTTGTGAGTCTGCTGTGTTGATGGAACCGCTGAGTGGTAACGTGTTATATGAAAAAGACAAGGATAAGCAGTTGCGTCCTGCCAGTGTTACTAAAGTTATGACATTGCTACTCATTATGGAGGCGCTGGACAGTGGTAAGATTTCCTATGAGGAGAAGGTTTCTGTCAGTGCCCATGCTGCCAGTATGGGGGGCTCTCAGGTATTTTTAGAAGAGGGGGAAACCCAGACGGTAGAGGATATGATTAAATGTATTACCGTTTCCTCTGCCAACGATGCCTGTGTGGCTATGGCAGAATATGTCAGCGGCAGCGAGGAAACGTTCGTAAAAGAGATGAATGCCAAAGCCGAAAAATTGGGGATGAAGAATACTCATTTTGTCAACTGTTGTGGGCTGGATGCGGATGGGCATGTGACGACCGCATATGATATTGCTCTGATGTCCCGGGAATTGACGGTAAAACATCCGGATATTTTCAAATTTACCACGATTTGGATGGATACTATTACCCATGTGACGGCAAAGGGGAGCAAGGAATTTGGGTTGTCCAATACGAACAAACTGATTAAGCAGTATAATGGGGCAACGGGCTTGAAAACTGGTTCCACCTCTCTGGCAAAGTTTTGTCTTTCCGCTACGGCGACCAGAAATAATCTGAATCTGATTGCAGTGGTCATGGCATCACCGGATTCCAAAACAAGAGTAAAAGATGCGTCGAAACTTTTGGATTACGGTTTCGCCAACTGCAGTTTGTATGAGGACACAAAGGTGCTGGAACAATCCCGGAAGGTTACTGTCCGGCAGGGAAAGCAGGAACAGGTAGGGGTAAGTGCAAAGGGCACGTTTCAGTTTGTTTTGACGAAAGGTCAGGAGGCAAGCAAAGTTACAAAAAAGATAGAGTGCAAAAAAGAAGTGAAAGCACCGGTGAAAAAAGGCCAGAAACTGGGATGCGTAACCTATTACCTGGGGAAAGAAAAAATTGGTTCAGTTCCCTTAAAAGCAGTTCAGTCTGTAAAGGAATGGAGTATGGGAGATTGCATCAAAAAGGTTGGATTTCGGTATTTGCTTACGAATAAATAGAGATATGACAGGATGGGAATAGATGAATATTTTTTGGATACTTCTTGTTCTAGTGGCGGTTTTGTTGCTCTGGAACGGGATAGAGAATCATATTTTTACAGTACACTATTACAAAGTGGAAGACAATAAAATACCGAAGGCTTTTCAAGGCTGCCGTCTGCTATATCTGGTAGATTTACACAATACCACCTATGGTCGCTATAATGAGCGGTTGAAGCGGGCAATCGAAAAGCAGAATCCGGATTATGTGCTGGTGGGAGGAGACTTTTTGTCCCGTTCCTGCCGGGATTTTGATGCGGCAATTGATTTGCTTGTTTTTTTGTCTCAGCGTTACCCCACCTATTTTGTAAACGGCAACCATGAAACCCGGATGAAAGTCCACGACCAGATGTACCATAATGTGTATTCGGATTTTATGACTATGGCAAAGGGGCTTTCCTGCCAATTTTTAAGCAATGAGAGTATGGTTTTGGAGCGGGAAGAAGGGCAGATTGTTCTGGATGGACTGGAACTTCCCGAAGAATACTTTAAAAAGCGGGATTTTAGGACACTTCCTCTCAAGGATATGACCAAGGCACTGGGGCGGTGTGATGCCTCCCGGTACCACATTTTGCTTGCCCATTCCCCAAATTATTTTGATACTTATGCCAGATGGGGGGCAGATTTGACTCTTTGTGGACACAACCATGGAGGGATGGCGCGGATTCCTTTCATAGGTGGCGTCCTTTCCCCGCAAGTGGGATTTTTTCCAAAATATACAAAGGGTTGTTACCAAAAGGATGGAAAAAAAATGATTGTCTCTGCAGGATTGGGAAGTCATACCATTAAAGTGCGTTATTTTAATCCACCGGAACTTCTGGTAATTACATTGGACAAACAGAAATTTTGACGGTATAGTAATAGAAAGAGGATAGAGGATGGAAATGGAATTTAAATTGCAGGCATTTGAAGGTCCCTTAGACCTGCTACTGCACCTGATTGAAAAAAATAAAGTCAGTATTTATGACATTCCGATTGTGGAAATTACAGAGCAATACCTGGAGTACGTTTCCAAAATGGAACGTCAGGATATGGATGTGATGAGTGAATTTCTGGTTATGGCGGCAACGTTAATCCGGATTAAGGCAAAAATGCTTCTTCCAAAGGAGGAAAAAGCCGGAGAGGAAGTGGTGGATCCCCGACAGGAACTGGTGGAGCGCCTGATTGAATACAAAAAGTACAAATACGCTGCCCAGGAATTGAAGGATATGGAGATTGATGCAGGTCGTTCTCTTTACAAGAAAAAGATGCTTCCAAGAGAAGTGGAGGAGTATGAGGAAGTGATTGACCCGGCAGAGGTGGTAATCAATTCTCAGATTGACCTTGCCAGACTGAATGCCATTTTTCATGATGTAATGCGGCGGATGACAGACAAAGTAGATCCGGTAAGAAGTAAATTCGGAAAAATTGAAAAAGAAAAAATCAGTGTGGATGACAAGATGAAGACGATACGGGAGCAAATGCGGGGACTTTCCGGTATTCATTTTAAAAGTCTTTTGACCGCCCAGACTTCCAGATTTGAAGTTGTGGTTACGTTCCTTGCCATCTTGGAACTGATGAAAACAGGTTGCATTGCGGTGCGCCAGCCGGAGCAGTTTGGTGAGATTTATTTAGATTCTTTAGAGGAATAAACAGATTGGAGGATACAGGAATGGAAGTGGACAAGCTTCTGGGAGGGATTGAAGCAATTTTATTTACAATGGGGGAAGCAGTTGCTGTGAAAGATATTGCTGCAGCGATAGAGCAGGATGAGGAGACAACAATCCGACTCATACATACATTGATGGACAAACTGAATGTAGAAGGGCGGGGAATCCAGATTATAGAACTGGAGGATGCCGTACAGATGTGTACCAGCGCAGAGTATTATGAAACCCTTACCCGGCTGGTAAATCAGCCAAAGAAGCATGTGCTTACCGATGTCATGTTGGAGACGTTGTCCATCATTGCTTACCGTCAGCCTGTGACCAAGCAGCAGATTGAGGCAATACGCGGGGTAAAATGCGATCATGCAGTAAATAAACTGATTGAATACAATCTGGTCTGTGAGGTAGGGCGTTTAGAGGCTCCGGGACGTCCGATTTTATTTGGTACAACGACAGAGTTCCTGCGCTGTTTTGGCGTTGCCTCAGTAGAGGATTTGCCTACGGTAGATTCGGTTAAACTGGAGGATTTCAAACAGGAGGCAATTGAGGAGGCACAACTGGAGCTGAATATTTAATCTATGACACAAAAACAGAAGGCAGAAGAGGTCCGACAGAAAAAGAGGTGTGTGTATGGACGACAAAGAAAAGTGTAACCAGAACCGGAAGTTATTTCGGGACATTGTGGTGGATATTAAGAGAGAGATTGTCCCGGTCAATGAAAAAATCGACAAAATTAAGGAAGTGGAAGAACAGGAGCAACTCCCGGAAGAAGTTGTGGAAGTTCTGGAGAAAAAGGAAAAATTTCGGGAACGGTTAAAAGACAAGAGTAAGCGGAATGTGCAGCGGCTCATCTACGGCAGAACATTGATTATTATACTGTTGTTGCTCATTCAGTTTTTCCTTTTGTTCAGTATGGTTTTCTGGTTGAAAGAATACTCTACGGTAATTTATGCTGCCTTTGAATTGGTTGCTTTGATTACTGTGGTAGTGGTTATGAACCGCCATGAGAACCCTATGTTTAAACTGGCGTGGATTATATTGATACTGGCAATGCCCGTATTTGGTGCAGCCCTTTACCTCTTTGTACAAAATCAGTTTGGTTTCAAGGTCATTACCTGGCGGGTTAAGATTTTAAGTATGGAGTGTAAGCCCTACCTGAAGCAGAAGCGGGAGACAAAGGAAATTCTTAAAAAGCGTAATCCCCATGTGGCAGGAACTGCCAATTATATTTCCTATTCCTCCGGACATCCGGTGTATGACCATACAGTGGCAACCTATTTTCCTCTGGGTGAGGATAAATTTAAACAACTTTTGGTGGAGTTGAGCAATGCCAAAAAATTTATTTTTATGGAATATTTTATAATAAAAGATGGCATTATGTGGGATTCTGTTCTGGAGATTCTCAAAAAGAAGGTTAAGGAAGGGGTAGAGGTCCGTGTTATGTACGATGGACTCTGTACTTTTACTGATGTTCCCGCAAATTACCCTAAGGTTCTGCGTAAATATGGAATCCAGACAAAAGTGTATGGTGCCATTAAACCGGTATTGAGCACGGTACAGAATAATCGGGACCATCGAAAGATTGCTGTAATAGACGGACGGGTGGCATTTACCGGAGGCGTGAATCTGGCAGATGAGTATATTAACGAGCACAAACGGTTTGGACATTGGAAGGATACTGCAGTGATGCTTCAGGGAGAAGCAGTCCGCAGTTTTACCCTTATGTTTCTGACGATGTGGAATATTGATGAAAAACGGCAGGAGAAATATGAGAAATACCTGCTTCCGGCAAAGGCATTTCAAAACATTCCAAGTGACGGTTTTGTCATGCCCTATGGAGATTGTCCTTTTGACGATTTTTATGTGGCAAAACATATATACCTGGATATTTTAAATACAGCAAATCGTTATGTGCATATTATGACCCCTTACCTGATTCTGGACAATGAGACGATTGAGGCACTCTGTTACGCCGCCCGCAGAGGGGTGGATGTAAAAATTATATTGCCTCATATTCCAGATAAAAAATATGCCTTTTGGCTGGCAAAGAGTTACCAGGAAGAATTGTTGGCAGGAGGGGTAAAAATATACGAATACACACCGGGTTTTGTACATGCGAAGGTAATGGTGGCAGATGACAATATGGCGGTGATTGGAAGTTCCAATCTGGATTTTCGTAGTTTTTACCTGCACTATGAATGTGGTGTTTACCTGTATGAGAACTCAGAGATTCTAAAAGTAGAAGAGGATGTAGAACGCACCCTTAAAAAATGTCAGGAGGTATTGGAAGGGGACTGGAAACAGGAGAAATGGTATGTACAACTTCTGGGAAAATTGTTGCGGTTAGTGGCACCATTGATGTAAAGGTGCCCTACTCCCGGTTTTCTTTACCTTGTATATGGCGGGTTACTGCCTGCTCGTCTAAAAAACTGGCACGCTTGATGGAATCCGTACCAAATCGGTTGCGGATGGAATCAATAGCGCTGTCCAGTTTTTTCTGTTTTTCGGTAATAGGAGTGTCAAAAAGCGACATCTGCCGGTATTGGGAGTCGGACAATTTGCCTGCGCGAATTCCCAACAGGCGCAGGGGAGTAAAGTCCCAGTGCTCCCGCAACAGTTTGCAGGAAACTTCATAAATAGTCTGGGTACTGTCCGTAGCATCCGGGAGGGTAGTCTGGTGGGAGGTGCGCTTAAAATCCCAATCCTTGACTTCCACTGTGATGCTAAAACAGCGGTAATGTTCATCCCGTAGCCGGGAACCTACGGTTTCTGCCAGAGAAAGCAATACCTGACAGGCACTTTCCATGTCAGTAATGTCATGGGAAAGAGTGACGCTGTTGCCGATTCCTTTGTTTTGAACTTCCGGTTCCTCCACCGCTTCCAGACTGATTCCGTTGGCATAATTGTGAATCGTCTGTCCGTATTTTTTTCCTACATGGGACATGAGTAAATCGAGGTCAAACTGTGCCAGTTCTCCAATGGTAGAAATCCCCAGGTTATTGAGTTTTGTGCGGGCACTTCGTCCTACAAAATACAGTTGGGAAACCGGAAGGGGCCACATTTTTTTTTCGATTTCTTCTGGCCAGAGAGTATGGGTTTTGTTTGTTTTTTCAAAATCGGATGCCATTTTGGCGAGAAGTTTGTTGCGGGAAATTCCCACATTTACCGTAAATCCCAGCGAGTCATAGATGGTTTGGCGGATTTCGTCGGCGACGGCAACCGGGTCTCCGAACAGACTAAGGCAAGCAGTCATGTCCAGAAAAGCCTCATCAATGGACACCTGCTGAAGCCGGTCTGTATAGTGGGAAAGCAGTTGAATAAAAGCATTGGAGCGTTTGACATATTCTTTGTGGTGGGGAGGAACAATGACCAGATCGGGACATTTGTTCAGAGCACTGCCGAGAGGTTCTCCGGTTTTTACATGAAATTTTCTGGCAGGGGCGCTTTTGGCAAGAATAATGCCGTGGCGGCTTTCCTTACTACCTCCGATGGCAGAGGGAATAGTGCGCAAATCCACAGTATCCATTCCTTGTTCCAGCCGGTAGAGTGCTTCCCAACTTAAGAATGCGGAATTGACATCAATATGAAAAATAACAGAATCCGGATTTGACATAAAAAGTTCCTCCTCTTTTCTTTCCTATCGTTTCTGTAAATAGTATAGCATAATTAAAAATTTTCAGCCATAAAATGAGGTAAGAGATGATAGGATGAGGAAGCATGAAAAAGAGGGAGCATAATGGAAAACGATGGAAAACGTTCCAGAACTGGTTTGTCAATCAGGGATTTCACTGTTTTTTTCTCACTGTGATACTAGTGCTGGCGGGGGGGAATCAGGTTCAGCAGATGCAGGCAACCACGATTTCCTATTATCAGGAAAGTGAATTAGAACAATTAAAAAAAGCACATCAGAATCGAAATCAATCCTATATTCCAGAGGAGGCACAACCATATACGAAGAAGAAACAGGAAGAAGGAGTATCAAAACAGCAGTTGGAACTTTACGCAAAAGCGGCAGCACTGATTGATGCGGATAGTGGAAGGGTACTATATGGAAAGGATGAAAATACCAGGTATCCTATGGCAAGCACAACCAAAATTATGACTTGCATTTATACGATTGAAAACAGCAACCTGGATGATGTAGTTACAGTATCGGCAAAAGCGGCATCCCAACCTAAGACCCGGTTGGGAATACGGGAAGGAGAGCAGTACCGCATGAAGGATCTGCTTTATGCCTTGATGCTGGAATCCTGCAATGATTGTGCAGTTGCCATTGCAGAACACGTCAGCAAAAGTGTGGATAATTTTTGCCGTGAGATGACAGTAAAAGCACAGGAACTGGGATGTACAGATACGCAGTTTGAGACGCCAAACGGGCTGGATTCACAGGGACACTATACGACAGCTGCAGAACTGGCAAAAATCGGTGCCTACGCCATAAAAAATGAAACGTTTCTCACGATTACAAACCAGGCTTCTTATTCTTTTCAGGAACTGACGAAAGGACAGAAACATACAGTATATAATAAAAATGCGTTCTTAACAATGTATGAAGGTGCGATGGGAATCAAGACAGGGTATACATCAAAAGCTTCCTATTGTTTTGCAGGTGCTGTGAGCCGGGATTGCCGTACTTTTGTGTCCGTCGTACTGGCTAGTGGCTGGTATCCGAAAAAGACATATAAGTGGCAGGATACAAAAAAATTAATGGATTATGGAGTAAATCAATACCAAAGGGTAACGCTGCTCAGACCGTCTCTTTGTCTGGAACCAATCAAGGTGAACAAGGGAATTAAAAAGGCGGTTGCGATAACGGAGCAGGGTTCGGTGAGAACGCTCTTAAAGAAAGGGGATGTGGTGGATTACCGGATAGATTACAGCCAGACTTCTCTGACTGCTCCGGTGGTAAAAAATCAGGTGGTGGGGTATCTTTCGATTTACATCAATGGCAGTGAATACAAAAAAATTCCACTGCTCACAGCGGAGACTTGTAAACAGTGGAATTATAGCTGGTGTCTGAAACAGACTTTAAAGCGTTTTTTCTCTGTCCTCTAGAGAGGGCTTTAGAATTTCAATGCTGCGGTCTAAAATACCCCGAAGATGAGCGATTAAAATGCCATAATTAGTAATTGAAATACCGGAATGCAGTGCCTGTTCGTAGCGGTACTGCATTTCTTTGTCGTTGAGCATGCAGCCACCGCAGTGGACAATCAACTGGAACGAAGACAAGTCTGCAGGAAAGTCCCTGCCACTGATCCATTCAAAGTGAAATTCTTTGCCGGTATATTCCTGAATCCAACGGGGAAGTTTTACCGTTCCGATGTCATCACATTGCCTGTGGTGGGTACAACCTTCACTGATTAAAATCCGGGCCCCGGAGGAAAGTTGCTCAATGCGGTAGGCACCGGCTACCGCCTGGGCAAGAGTCCCTTTATATCGCGCCATGAGAATGGAAAAGGAGGTTAGAAACACTTCTTTGGGAACAATGGGGGCGACCAGATGAAAAGCCTGACTATCGGTAATGACAATCTTTGGATTTGTTTTCTGAATCGCTTCCTGTAATTCCGTTTCCCGTACTACTGTGGTAATGATACCTCCCTCTAAAAGTTCCCGTAACACTTGTTGCTGTGGTAATATAATGCGTCCCCTGGGGGCGCCGCTGTCAATGGGAATGACGAGAATGGCAGAATCCAACGGTTTTAAAAAATCCCGGATGAAAAAATGTTCTTCCAATGCATTGGGGGCAAGATGGGCAAGCCGTTCCTTGCACTGGGAAATGCCCAATCCACTATGGGCACTGACCCAGAGTAACTGTTCCCGGTAAGAAAACAGAGGGGAGTCCGCAGAGAGAATTGGTATTTCCTGCTTTTTCGGGAGTACATCCTGCTTATTTATACATATCAAAAAGGGTATCTGGCGGTTTTGAAATTCTTCCAGAATGGACTGCTCTGATGGATGCAGCGTTTCGATGTTACTGGCGTCCAATACCAATACTCCGATATCAATCGAATGAAATACATCTTTTGCCCGTTGTTCCCGCATTTTACCCAGAATACTGTCATCTTCCAGACCGGGGGTGTCAATGATGACAACGGGACCAAGGGGAAGCAGTTCCATTGCTTTTTGCACAGGGTCTGTGGTGGTGCCCTTTTCCGGGGAAACAATGGACAATGACTGGCTGGTAATGGCATTTACCAGGCTGGACTTGCCTACATTGGTTCGTCCGAAAAAGCCAATGTGAATCCGGTGGGAAGAAGGGGTGGAATTGAGACTCATGGTAGTCACCTCCTGAATATGTTATCTGCACTTTATTGTAGCGGAAAGAATGGTATTATTCAAGAACTTCTCATCTGATAGCACCAATTAGAGATGTATGGATGAATTTTTGAGTATATAAAATGAGTTGATATATGATATAATAAATGATACTATAAAAATAATGATACAATAACAGAATTAAGCGAGGATGAACAGAAAGTAAATGGTAAAAGAGGTGCCAAAATGACGAGTCAAGAATTGCAATATTTTATGGATGTGCTGCGAGAAGTGCGCAGTGGAGAGAAATCCCAGTTTATTTCGACCAAACAGTATATACAGCATGGAAAAACTTCGGTATACCGTCATAGTGTGAGTGTAGCTTATATCAGTTACCGGCTGGCAAAAAAATGGAACTGGAAGATAGATGAGCGGGCTCTGCTCAGAGGAGCCTTGCTGCATGATTATTTTTTGTATGACTGGCACGAGAAAATTCCAGAGCGCAGACTTCATGGTTTTTACCATCCGGGACGGGCATTGAAAAATGCAGATGCCGATTTTGAACTGGGAGATGTGGAACGGGATATTATTAAGAATCACATGTTTCCTATGACCATCTATTTGCCCAGACATAGGGAAACTCTGCTGGTTTCTATGGTGGACAAGTGGATTTCTACAATTGAAACGTTTCGACGCAGAGGAAAAAAGACAACAGGAAAATCAGAAATTGGAAGGCGGAGTAGAGGCAATGCGAAAAGAAATACAAATTTTACAAAAACTTATGAAGGAACAGCAAGTTGATTTTTATTATGTGCCCTCGGAAGATGACCATAATTCAGAGTATGTAGCGCCTCATTTTCAGTGTCGGGCGTTTTTGTCCGGATTTACCGGTTCCGCAGGAACCCTTTTGGTGACTCAGAAGGAAGCCTTTTTATGGACGGATGGAAGATATTTTCTGCAGGCTCAGGAGCAGTTAAAGGACAGTGGTATTACTTTAATGCGCATGGGGTGCAAAGGGGTTCCCACGATAGAACAATGGCTTTTGGAAAATGGATGGGAGAATATGGTGCTGGGATACGACGGAAGAACTATGAACGCCAGACGGGAAAAACAGTTGTTGCAACAGATTTCTTCCCGCTATCCGGTTTCCGAAAGAATCCATCTGGATTTTGTGGGAACGGTGTGGGAACAGGAGGAAACGCGTCCCCAACTGGACTTTCATCCGGTAGTGGAGTGGCCGTTGTGTTATGCCGGGGAAAGCGGGGAGAGTAAATGTGAGAGGCTTCGCAGTTATTTGAAAGAAAAGAAGGTTACCGCTTATGTTGTGACAGAACTCTCCGAAATCGCATGGCTGTTGAACTTAAGAGGAACCGATGTGGAATGCAGTCCTGTCTTTTTGTCCTATTTGCTGGTAACTCCTGAGGAATTACGGCTGTATGCCAGTCTTTCTGCCTTTCCCGAAGAATTGGCAGAGAACCTTAAAAATATTGGGGTCCGCCTATATGATTACCATTCTTTTTACGAGGATTTGCACAATTATGAGGGCAGACTTTGGGCGGATGCTGCAACGGTGAATGCCTGGGTATACCATAAAGTAGTTAAGAGTGGTGGGGAGAGTGTACCTTCTCCCATTCCACTCTGGAAGGCGGTCAAAAACGAGACGGAGATTGACGGAGAGCGGCAAGCGCATATTCGGGATGGCGTTGCAATGGTGAACTTTTTATATTGGCTGAAACATCGGGAAACAGATTCTTCCGGCTGTCTTCTGGACGAAGAGGGGAAAGCGGTGACTGAGATTTCGGCGGCACAACATCTGGAAGAGGAGCGAATGCGGCAGGAGAACTATATGGGACCCAGTTTTGCTCCGATTGTAGCAGTGGGAGAACATGGGGCGATTGTGCATTACAGCGCAACGAAGGAGAGCAATGCAGAACTGACAGAGAATACGTTTGTGTTAATGGATACCGGAGGACAATATTTAGAGGGAACAACAGATGTTACAAGAACGGTAGTTCTAGGTAAGGTAACGCCTCGGATGAAGGAGTTGTATACTGCAGTTCTGGCAGGAAATCTGGAGTTGATGAATGCATTATTTGCTAAGGGAGCCCGGGGAGAAAATCTGGATATTCTGGCTCGTACCCCGCTGTGGAGGAAAGGTTATGATTATAATCACGGAACGGGACACGGAGTAGGTTGCTACTTAAATGTGCACGAGGGTCCGGTCAGTATACGCTCCCATATTTATGATGATGGGAGAAACAGTGCAGTCTTTGCTCCGGGCATGATTACCTCGGATGAGCCGGGGGTCTATGTGAGTGGAGAATTTGGAATCCGGTTGGAAAATATGCTGGTCTGCGTGGAACGGGAGAAAACGGATTACCAGGAATTTCTTGGATTTGAGCCGCTGACTATGGTGCCGTGGGACAGGGATGCCATTTTGCCGGAACAGATGAGTGAAGAACAAAAAGTACTGTTGAATTCTTACCAGCAATTAGTGTATAATAATCTGGTTCCGTTTTTAGAGCCTTCTGTGGGGGACTGGCTGTTTGAGGTGACCCGTCCGATTCATTAAAGATGACTTGGCTTTGATATGGGACAAGCAGCACAGGAAATTGAGAAATAGAAGGAGCTAATAGATGAACCATATTGCAGATATATGGGATGGGTCTTACCATTCTGTACAATGGATGTTTTTATTTTATATATATAGTATTATGGGATGGGTTTGGGAATGCATTTATATGTCCATTCTGGAACGCCATCCGGTAAACCGGGGATTTTTATATGGTCCGTGGATTCCTCTGTATGGTGCGGGGGCGACGACGGTACTGCTATTTACCATGCCTTTTAAAGCACACTGGTGGGCAGTGGCTCTTTTGGGAATGCTGGTGGCAACACTGATGGAAGAACTTACCGGACGTGTGATGGAAGCTATATTTGATGTGCGTTACTGGACATACGAAGGATATCCGGGAAATATTGATGGCATTATTTGTATACCGGCTACTATTTTGTGGGGAGGATTTTCGCTTTTTGCCATGTATATTATGAATCCCCCGTTTGAACGGTTGCTACACCAGTTGCCCCTCTCTTTCGTTTTCCGTTTTGTACATATTTGTTCCATTTTCTTTGCGATTGATGTCACACTGTCTATAAAAAATGCCTTGGATTTTAAAGAAGTTTTGCAGAAAATGGCAAATGGCAGGGATGAATTGTTGCGGATGAAAAAACGTCTGGATGTCATGATTGCATTTTACGATGACAAACATCAATATGTGGCAAAACTAAAGGAAAGTATTGGAAGCGGTAAAGATGCTCTTTTTGATGTACTGGATTCGGTTAAGGTGCGTTTGGACATTTTGGAAGAAATAAAACGGGAAAAACCGGATTTGCCGGAAGAGGAGCAAGAGGAACTGCGGGAATTGCCACAATTACAGAATCAGTTTGAACAGCAACAGACAACAGTGCGGTTTTACAGTATTCCTTTTCGAAAATATATCCGACATCTACTGGTTACCAATCCGAAAGCGAGAATCCTTCGAGTTGGAGGTTCTTTGAAAGAACTTGCAGGAAATGTACGAAATCGTTTTCCGGGGCGTAGCCGGGAGGAAGAAGAAAAATAAAAACAGGGTTGTTCATTCCTGTGGCCGTTATGACCACCGGGACGGACAAACCTGTTTTTTTCAAATGGTATCCTCTGTATAGGGAGTTGAAAGTTCGGATATACTTTTTATGAGACTGTTGTGCTGCCTTAGTGCTGTCCCAGAAGCTGGGCTTTGGTCAATGCGAGATGCAATGACTTGATTACAATAAATACCAGCAACGTGGACACAAAAAACATAACCACACATTTCGGAATCCGGGTAACAAAAGTGGTCATCCAAGGCATTCCATATAAAATGCTCAGGCAGGTGGTGATTCCAAACAGGGAAGTTATAAATTCCACGAGGGAACCAAGGGCTGCCCGAATCAAAGTGATGTTGTGCTTATAGAAAATGACTCCATAGCAGAATCCCATAAATGCATAACACAGGGTAAATCCGGGAAAGAAAGAACCCTGTCCGGGAACAAGGAGCATTTTCAGCAAATCTCCGGCTGCTCCGGTAACCATCCCCATAACAGGACCGCCTACCATGCCGGCAACCGCCAGAGCAAAATAGCCAAGACGGATTTCCACGATTGCAGTTATGCTGATGTTAAAATAGGACAGAATGATGAACAGTGCAATAAAGATGCCGCAGTATGCCATCCAAAGTGTTTTTGAATAGTCTGGGCTTAAATACTGTTTTAAGGTTTGCATGCATTTTTGCATTTTTGACATAAAAATAACACCTCCGTAATCTTGTAGGTTAAACTTGTTACAACATACACAGGGTGTCAGCATCATATTGAAATCATTGTACCCATGTGCATGCTATGCTTGCCTGGGCTACAAGACGGGATGTAGAATCTCATTTTGTAGCAACGGGATGCGAATGATATACCGCAAGTTCAAAACTTTTCGTTCCGGTGACAACTCCCCGTTCACCGGACACTTAACGCATATCAATCTACTTTGCACGGTTGCTATGGTAACATACTTCAGAAGAGAATACAATACTATTTGCAAATCTTGTAAAGATATTGTAAAAAAAAATCTTTTTGCCGAATTTTCCTTGAAATATTGTGGAAAAAGGGATATATTAAGATTGGTGAAAATTGGTTTTCTAATCACTAGAAACCTAAAATAAATACACAAATGGAGGGCTAACAATGAGCAATTCAACAAATGTGTCAGCAAGAGAGCGAATCGCTTCTCTATTGGATGACTCGAGCTTTGTTGAGGTCGGTGGTTATGTAACAGCGCGTAGCACAGACTTCAACGTACAGAATCAGGAGAATCCGGCAGACGGCGTAGTAACCGGGTATGGCGTAATCGACGGCAATCTGGTTTATGTGTACAGTCAGGATGCTTCGGTTCTGGGTGGTGCAATCGGTGAAATGCACGCCAGAAAGATTGCCAATATATATGACATGGCAATCAAAATGGGAGCACCTGTAATCGGCTTGATTGATTGTGCCGGTTTACGTTTGCAGGAAGCAACGGATGCGTTATACGGATTTGGTAATATTTTCTATAAGCAGTCTATGGCTTCCGGGGTGATTCCTCAGATTACTGCTATTTTTGGCAGTTGCGGTGGCGGTACCGCATTGATTCCGGCATTGAGTGATTTTACTTACATGACAAAGAGCGCAAAGTTATTTGTCAACAGTCCAAATGCCCTGGAAGGAAATTATGAGGCGAAGGAAGATACTGCATCTGCTCAGTTCCAGAGTGAGAGCACCGGCAATGTGGATGGTGTGTTTGAATCAGAGGCAGAGGTGTTGGGACAGATTCGCCAGTTAGTGAGTGTACTTCCTGCTAACAATGAAGTGGATGCATGGGATGATACCTGCAATGATGATTTGAATCGTACCATTGCCGGTATGGAAGGCTATAAGGATGATGCCAGAAGTGCATTGATTTCCATGTCTGACAGCAACTTTTTCCTGGAGACGAAGAAGGATTATGCCAAGAGCATTGTAACCGGATTCATTAAATTGAACGGTGCTACAGTAGGTTGTGTTGCCAACCAGACGGTAGATGGAAACAATGATTTATGTGCCTGTTGTACGACTAAGGCTGCAGAATTTGTAGAGTTCTGTGATGCGTTTGATATTCCGGTACTGACTTTGACCAATGCAAAGAGATTTAAGGCGAGCAAGTGCAGTGAGAAAAAGATTGCCAAGGCAGCTGCAAAGTTAATCTACACCTATGCCAATGCAACCGTTCCCAAGGTAACGGTATTGATTGGAGAAGCGTTTGGAACGCCTGCTCTGGTTATGAATGCGAAGGCAATTGGTGCGGACGTTGTGTATGCATGGCCGAATGCTAAGTTCTCAACAATGGATGCGAACGCTGCAGTTAAGATTATGTATGCGGATGAGATTGCCAAGGCAGAAGACAAGAATGCATTCATAAGTGAAAAAGCAGCAGAATTTGTGGACACCCAGTCCTGTGCAATGGCAGCTGCAAAGCGTGGATATATTGATGATATTATTGAACCAGATGCAACTCGTAAACGTGTCATTGCAGCATTCGAAATGCTGTATACCAAGAGAGAGGATCGTCCAGCGAAGAAGCATGGTACGGTTTAGTAAGGAGTGGAAATCATGTTTTTAGCAGTTAGTGGAGACAAGACATCAATTTCAGAAATGATAGCCAACACCTGTATTGGTATGGGTACGGTATTTCTGGTATTGATTTTCATCGCTTTAATCATCAGCCTGTTTGGATTTATTCCCAAAATCCAACAAAAATTAGGAAAAAAAGTAACTTCTGCAGCAGAGGCTACACCGGCAGCACCGGTTGCAGCAGCAGTTCCTGCTGGTAACCTGATGGATGATGCAGAGTTGGCTGCGGTGATTACGGCCGCTGTTTACGCCGCCAGTGGCAGTGCGGGTGCAGACAGCAAGGACAAGTTGATTGTGCGTTCTATCCGGCGCGCTAGATAGTGAATATAATACAATTTTATAGTAGGAGGATTTCTCAATGAAGAATTATAGAATTACAGTAAATGGTACAGCATACGATGTAGCAGTAGAAGAAGTGGGCGCAGGTGCAGCACCGGCAGCCGCTCCTGTAGCAGCAGCACCAGCAGCAGCCGCTCCGGCACCGGCAGCACCGGCAGCATCTGGTTTCGCGGGTGGAATTAAAGTGAATGCACCGATGCCGGGGAAGGTATTGTCTGTTAAGGCATCAGTTGGACAGGCAGTTAAGAAGGGCGACGTTATTTTGATTCTGGAAGCAATGAAGATGGAAAATGAAATTGTGGCTCCTGAGGATGGCACAGTAGCGAGCATTGATGCTGCAGAGGGTACTTCTGTTGAGGCAGGTGCAGTATTGGCAACGCTGAACTAATCTGTTCTGCAAGACATTACAATACAATCTACTAAAACAGGAGGTAAAATCAGAATGGAATATTTAGTTCGGACATTGGAAAATCTTGCCGGTCAGACCGCTTTCACCAGTCTTTACTGGGGAAATTTTGTCATGATTCTGGTCGCATTTGTTTTCCTTTATTTAGCAATTCGCAAGGGCTTTGAGCCATTGCTGTTAGTGCCAATCTCCTTCGGTATGTTACTTTCAAATATGTTTCCAAGTATCATCGAAGAGGGAGGCTTGATGCATTACTTTTATGTATTAGATGAGTGGAGTATTTTACCATCCTTAATCTTTCTCGGTGTTGGAGCTATGACAGATTTTGGACCGTTGATTGCTAACCCGAAGAGTTTTCTTCTGGGAGCAGCAGCGCAGTTTGGTATTTATTCTGCCTATTTTCTGGCAATGGCAATGGGATTCAACGGAAAAGAGGCAGCCGCCATCTCCATCATTGGTGGAGCAGACGGACCGACTTCTATTTTCCTTGCTGGTAAACTGGGATTAGGTGATACACTGATGGGACCGATTGCAGTGGCAGCTTATTCTTATATGGCTCTCGTACCGGTTATTCAGCCACCAATTATGAAATTATTGACAACGAAGAAAGAACGGGCAATTAAGATGGAGCAGTTGCGCCCGGTATCCAAATTAGAGCGTATTTTGTTCCCTGTTGTGGTTACAGTTGTCGTTGTTATGATTCTCCCGACAACTGCACCTTTGGTTGGTATGCTTATGCTTGGTAACCTGTTCCGGGAGAGTGGTGTGGTAAAGCAGTTGTCAGAGACTGCTTCCAATGCCCTGATGTATATTGTGGTTATTTTACTGGGTACCAGTGTAGGAGCTACTACCAGTGCAGAAGCATTTTTAAATCTGGATACAATTAAGATCGTTGTATTGGGACTTATTGCTTTTGCTTT
>JAQXNR010000118.1 GCA_029098105.1 Lachnospiraceae bacterium | reverse complement strand
CTCTTTTTCTTAGGAAGGGCTGCATCCTCCTTAGAAATTGCTCCCTCTGCCACTGCCAGAATAGAGAATCCCTTACCTTGAGCAGTCCGGCGATCCAAAGCATCACAAACTTTCTTAATGTCATACGGAATCTCAGGCAGCAAAATAATGTCAGCTCCTCCGGCAATACCTGCATGCAATGTAATCCAGCCAACCTTATGTCCCATAACTTCTACAATAAATACCCGGTTGTGGGATGCTGCTGTTGTATGAATACAGTCAATCGCATCTGTAGCAATATCCACTGCACTCTGGAAACCAAAGGTCATATCGGTTCCCCATAAGTCGTTGTCGATGGTCTTAGGAAGACCAATCACATTCAAACCTTCTTCACTCAACAAATTCGCTGTTTTCTGGGAACCATTTCCTCCCAGTACCACGAGACAGTCCAACTTTAACTTCTTATAGGTATCCTTCATTGCTTTCACTTTGTCCAGTCCGTCTTCGGTTGGAACATTCATCAACTTAAAGGGCTGTCTGGAACTTCCCAGAATCGTACCACCTTTTGTCAAAATACCAGAGAAGTCCTCTGCCTTCAGCAGTTTGTACTCTTCTCTCATCAATCCTCTGTAACCATTCAGGAAACCATAAATCTCAATGTCCTTTTTGTAGAGATTGCAAAGACCCTTCACTACGCCACGCATTGTCGCATTTAACGCCTGACAGTCACCACCGCTCGTCAACATACCAATTCGCTTCATTGTTCTACTACCTCCATGTTCTGTGTATTCGCCGTTACTGCTCTACCCTTCCATTCAATGCACGAAGCAATGTCACCTCATCAATACACTCCAAATCTCCTCCCACCGGGACTCCACTTGCAATTCTTGTGACTTTGATTCCCGTAGGCTTGATTAAGTTTCGAAGGTACAATGCCGTGGCATCTCCCTCCACACCCAGATTTGTGGCAATAATGACTTCTTGTACATCTCCCTTCAGCCGCTCAATCAATTCCCGCAACCGAATATCATTCACGCCAATACCACGCATCGGGTCGATGGCGCCCTGCAATACATGATAGACCCCTTCATACTGTCCAGTCTTTTCGTATGCTGCCATATCCCGGGTAGTCTCTACTACCATAATGGTAGAATGATCCCGTTTAGGACTGGCGCAAATTGGACAGATGTCTCTATCCGTCAAAGTACAGCAGCATTGACAATAATGTACATTTTCCTTTGCAGACAATATTGTTTCTGCAAAATGCTTAACCTGTTCCTCCGGCTGGCTGATGATGTAAAACGCAAGCCGCTGGGCAGACTTGCTTCCGATTCCCGGAAGCCGTCCCAGTTCTTCAATTAGCTTCGTAATATAGGAGCTATAATAATCCATTTCTTCTACCTGCTTATCTAAAGTTACAAATGAGAACTAGAACGGTAACCCATTCATACCGCCCAATCCTCCGGTAATGCCTGCCATTGCTGCATTGGATGCCTCGTCTACCTTCCGCATTGCCTCATTGGTCGCAGACACGATTAAATCCTCCAGCATTTCGATGTCTTCCGGATCTACTACCTCCGGATCCATCTTAACAGACAAAATCTCCCGCTTGCCGGACACGGTAACCGTGACAACACCTCCTCCTGCTGTCGCTTCATAAGTCTGGTTCTCCAGTTCTGCCGTCTTCTCTTCCATCTGACGCTGCATTCTCTGTGCCTGTTTCATCAGATTATTCATATTCCCTGGCATCCCACCTGGGAAACCTCCACGCTTACCCATAAAAAAACCTCCTAAAATTGATACCTCAATTATACCTCTTTTGCCGTTTAATTACCATATATTTTTCTATTGTTCTTCAATATCCATAGTTACCAACTTGCGAATGTCGGCATACTCAATATTCTTTTCTTTTCCTTTGGGAACCATAACAATATCAAATTCCACCTGTTTTCCGCACACCTGGGAAAAAGCCATTGCCAAGTCTTCCTTTGCTGAACTGCGCTCCATACTTTCTTTCCAAATGCTGTCCCGGGGAAAAACCAGTTTCAACAGTTTGCCATTCTCTCCCAGCGCGATTTTGCATTTTTGGAATGCGCCCTGTACTACCATAGAGCCATTTCTTTGGAGCCATTGCTCCACCTCGGGAAGTCTTCCCAACAAATCTTTTAAATCTTGTAATTCCGCCGGTTCCAGACGTTTTTTCAATTCTTCTTTCAAGTCATACGTCGGTTCCGAATTCTCCTGTTCCCGGGACTCCACTGTAGCAGCCGACACAGTCTCTACCTGGATTCCCTGCGTTTTCAGTTCTTCCACCTTTTCCTCAAGTTGTCGGAGCCGCTCTTTCAAACTGGTAAAATCACTTTCCATCTGGGGTTTACACAATTTCACAAAAGCCAGTTCCACATCAATACGCTTCTGGGAGGAATAACGCAATTTATTGGACAAATCCGAACAAATCCGAATATAGCGCATCAATGTCTCACTGTCACAGGATTCTGCTTCCCGTTTCAACTCTTCCAACTGTTCCTTCGAAACTTCCAGCACATCCTGTAAATCCGGTGACTCCCGCACCAACAGCAGATTCCTCAAATACCATGTGAAATCATTTACCAGTTGGCCCATCTCCCTGCCATCCATAACCAGTTCTTCTATATGGGAAAGCATACCGGACACATCCTGCTCGGCTATCCTGTGGTACAACTTAGACAAAACCTCCATATCCACGGCACCCAAAACATCCAATACATGTTCATAGGTCAAGGTTTCTCCCAGATGGAATGCAATACATTGATCCAGTAACGACAATGCGTCACGCATAGAACCGTCCGCCGCTTTCGCAACATAGCGCAGTGCCTTTGCTTCTACCGGAATCTGCTCCCGCTGCATCAATTCTTCCAAACGGGAAGAAATCGTATCAATGGAAATCCTTTTAAAATCATATCTCTGACAACGGGACAAAATAGTCACCGGAATCTTATGCGCCTCTGTTGTTGCCAATATAAAAATCACATAAGAGGGCGGTTCTTCCAACGTTTTCAGCAGAGCATTAAAAGCTCCAATAGAAAGCATGTGAACCTCATCTATAATATATACCTTATATTTTCCCTCGGTGGGAGAATATTGGACATTGTCCCGGATTTCCCGTATATTTTCCACACCATTATTGGAAGCCGCATCAATCTCAATCACATTCATGGAACTCTGTGCCTGAATTGCCTTACATGCAGCACACTGATTGCAGGGGCTTCCGTCTATCGGATGCTCGCAATTCACTGCCTTGGCAAACAACTTGGCAACCGTAGTCTTACCCGTTCCCCGGGTGCCACAAAACAGGTAGGCATGTCCCACCCGGTCTGCCACAATCTGGTTCTTCAGAGTCTTTACAATATGCTCCTGACCCTTCACTTCCTCAAATTCGTCGGGTCTCCATTTTCTATATAATGCCTGGTAAGCCATACCTTAAGCTTCCTCCTGTTCTATTATGCGAACCGGAATATCTGATCCAGCGTACGCAACGTTTTGAAATTCCCTTTCATCTTCATATCACCACTCATAAAGGCACGCTGAAACGTCATATCTCCCATCGTAATGCGGTTTAAAACTCCGCTGGACACCCGAAGAATCACGTCCCCCTCCTCTTTTTGTGCATAGGAAATATCCAGGTGATTCAATTCAACAGAAAGTTTCAACATCTCGTCTCTATCTGTAATATTCAGGATGTAGGTAGCGGAAAATCCTTCTTCTGGGTAGAAGTTCTGACGAAATCGCTCCCTGAAGTCCTTGGGAATTACCTGGGCTTTCGGCTGCGGACGTGGTGCCGGTGTTGGTTCCGATATCACACTCTGTCTTTCCTTGCTTACCACATTGCTTTCCTTTTGTATCGGCTCACTGGTCTGTTCCTCGTCCTCTTCCAGCATTCCCTTAAACATAGCCGCCAATTCTTCAATATCTTCCTTCTGCTGCTTGACATAAGTGTCATCAGAGACAAACTTTGACAATTCTTCACTCTCCTGAGGTGTCAGGTCAATATTCTTTGGCTTCAAAACTTTATTACAAATGACCGTTCCCGAGGACGGCAAAGCAGAACGCTTCTGATTCACAATGCGGTATAACTGCTCCGTTTTGTTCTCAATAATCCTGCCATACTCCTTATTCAACTCAAAATCCACCATATTTTCCACATAGGCACATAATCCGTCTGCCGGAAGTCCACCTAACACTTCCCATGCCTTTTCCAGAAACAGCATGGCATCCTTCTCCCCATTGGTAGTAGACAATACTACCGGCATCATATATAAATTCTGAATTTTCTCCTTATCTCCATACAGCCAGCAGGCATCCAGGAATTCCTGCATATAGCCGCCAATACCAAACCATTCCAGAGACACCCCCAGCACAATACCATCCGAATCCTTAAGCATTGCCGGAAGTGTGGTAATGCGATTCTTTTCCTCATACAGATTGATTCGCTCCACCTTTACCCGAAGTTCTTCCATTACCATCTGCATTTTCTCAAGAACATATAAAGTCGGGTCTTCAATTAACCCTCTGCCTCCATATACTACTGTAATCTTCATAAACCGCAACACCTTTCTGTAAAAACTACTGCGTTCTCCGCTCTTTTACCAGTTTAATATAATTATGGCTTTATCGCAAGTAAAAAGGCAAACACCAATCCGAAAATCAGGCCTCCCAAGTGGGCAGAGTTGTCCACTCCCGCTGTTGTGAATCCCTGAAACAGAGAAAAAAATGCCATAAGCAGCAGACTTCTTAAAGAAATTTCTGTAAAATCAGAACGCTTCCCTTTCCACCTGCGTTGCCCAATAGTCACTGCAATCAAACCTCCAATTACACCAAATATAGCCCCCGAAGCTCCAGCTGACACAGAATGAGAATATTGTGCCAAAGCAATGTAGTGGTAATAATCCACCGCCACAGAAGCAAACGCTCCAAACAATCCCGACAACAAATATAGCAACATAAAACGCAAATGTCCAATTCGCTTCTCCAGCATGGAACCTAAGCACAACAGGGAAAGCATATTACCTGCCAGATGCGCCATTCCATAGTGCAAAAACATACAGGTAAACAATCGGTAATACTGGTGTTCCCAAAAAATGGAATCCCATGTAATTCCCCCTATAGAAAACATATAACCAGCATCATATACATCACCATGTAAAAATGCCGCAATGTATACTGCAATATTCAGGAGTACCAGCACTACCGTAACCGGCTGCAACATTCCCATCATGTCCACCAGTTCCTTCCTCTGCTGTTTTTTCATGTCCTGCTGTTGAATATATTCCGAAAGAGGTTCATAAAGTCCAAAATATCGGGTACTCTGATTCTCAAATACAAGTAACTGTTTCTGTCGTTCTGACACAAACCATACGCCCTCTGTTTCATCCGCCAGATTGCGGAAATACTCTGAAACTTCATCAGGAACGACCACAATCGTCAAAAAACGAATCGGAAGCGGCATACCGCTTTCCTGACTTAACCATTTGGCAAATGCCTCCCGCTCAGCAAGCAAACGCTCCCGGCTACCCATTGCCAGTTCCTCTCCGCCACAAAGTTGTACCACTGCAACTTCTTGAGGAAATGGCTTCACAAATGCAGTTCCGCCACCAAACGGGGTTACTCTATATTGTTGCTCCTGAAAATATTGTCGTAATACCTGTAACATACATTTCTCCATCTACTGTTCACTTTGCCTAATAGTATAACATAAAGTATGGTTAAATCCTATTTTCTTTTTGGATTTCTTTGTGAATTCCCAAAACCTTTTGTAATTGAAATAATTTCCACTGCTGCCAGAGAGCACCCCCACATCCTGCCATCAAACCAACGAGGCAGCCGTAGAGTAAATTATAATTTTCTGTAAGCCGAAGCACAAAAATATTCTGGTAAAAATACACCGTTCCGATTAAAAACAAACCTGCTACAGTCCCAAACAAAATTCTCAGCCGACGCCGTCTGCCAACCTGCGTGTTGCAGATATATTCTTTTATTTCTTCTCTACGATTCGTTCTCCTTTTTTCCTCATCTTTTTTCTCTTCTTGCTTTTCCTGTCCCATGAAACATTCCTTTGCTTTTTGCTCCTCCTGCTTTTGTTCGCTCCCACCTTCTTCTGTCTCTATGCACGCTGCCGATTTCTCTTTCAATAATTGTTCCACACTGGCAAGACTGTACTGTTCCTCACGAATAATATGGTAAATGCCATACACCAACACCACCAGTTTGTCATTTCGATGATCCATATACCGCATAATATATTCTACCAGGGTGCAGAGTTGCTGACGTATATTCCCAGAATACCCCGACACATAACACAACTTTACAGTACTCTGCTTCACATCCAGATATACCTTGTCCGGCTCCAACAAAACGCTGTCTTCCCGCAGTAAATATTCCTCCAACCCTTTCAATATCGTTACAATTCCATACAACAATTTCCATATCAGCATATAATCCGCTTGGTGTTCTGCAAAAAGATGGAAGAAGGATTTCATTCCCTGTATCTCATACGCCAGTTTCTCTCCTTCCTGACACACTTTCAACAATCCAATCTCGGGATGCAGCGAAATCATTTTCAACTCAAAATCCACCGTTTGGGAAATTGGCTGAATCAACATGTCCTCCCGAAACCCACTTCGCTCGTAGGTTACTTTCTCATATGCCAACGTCTCGCTAGTTTGCATCTTTTTCCTCTCCTTTCCTGTCACTATATGCCTGTACCCGACGCATCCAATTCCCGTAATTTCCTATTTCCGTTGTACAGCAGCCCTTCACCAGCACTTTTTCCAACCCAAAATAACGCCAGATTGCTGTTTTTCCTGTTAGGCTGACCTGCAAACGGATTTCATTGGAATTTACCGTTACTTCTGTCTTCTCTAAAGAGAGAAGTAACAAACGTCCTTTCAGTTCCTGCCGCAACTGTTTTGCAATTTTTTTCTCCTCCTGCTCATAGTTCGTCTCCAATAGTGATTGGTTTTTCCCTACAGATTGCGCTGCAAAACTCAAAACCACATCAGTGCTTGCCCATACCTTTGCCTCATCCATATAGTAAAATGCCAGATACATTATCGCCAAAATAATAAAAAACAAAAAAGGGACAATTAGTGCCGCCTCCACTGTCACCATTCCTTTTTCCTTTTCCCTCAGTGTTCTCTGCAACGACCACATAATGGCAATCCCCCCAGTTCTGTTTTTTTCACCAGATGAACCGTCCTTGTTAACGCACTACAATTCGAATCCCAGTGCACGCAGTCCCCGCATACCGTAACATATTCTCCCTGTTTTCCTTTCTTACAGCACAATCTACAGTTGCGCATACCAGAAAGTTCCTTGCGCTCCCGGGAAGGTATAACCCGGACTGTGATATAACTGCAATCTGGGTGGGTGTGGTAAACCTTTCCATGTTCTGCCACATACACATAATTGTCATTCTTCCATCCCTTTTCCAAATCATACCCGGAAAAAATTCTCTGAACTGCTGTCTCCTCCATTGAAAAACAGAAATTTCCAAACAGCGGAATCGGTACCTTGCATTGGAATTGCGCGGTTAAAATCACATAATCCTCCCAGCCGGACTGCTGTACACGGTGCAGTTTAACACCTGCACCGCCCTTTTCCACCAGTCCTAGTCTGCTCTCATCTATGTACTGATGAAACTTTATATTGTAACTGCATTTTGACAACAGCGATTCCTGTGTTTCTTCCTCATCCTCCTTCTCTACCTGCCCATATTCTGCTTTCGCCATATACCGCACTGTTTCATCCAGCGCACGTTCCACCTCTGAATTGCTTAACAACAACTGGCTCAGCATCACAACTGCATAAACTGCAAATAAAAACAGTGGAAATACAAGAGCTGCCTCTACCGTCATAGAACCGGCAAAGGAGGCGCTTTGCAGTGCCCTTTTTCCAAATTTCTGCTGCACGCTTTGTCCCTGGAGATTTTTTATTTTGAAAGAAGGTTCATCCCCTCTGTGAATCACCCGGAAGATTGTTATTTTACACCTTTTGATTCGAAGAATGGTCAATATTGACTTAGAATGAACACATAACAGCAAACCTTTGTAAAAAGGCACCACAAAACACCCCCTTTCCATTTTGAACTATTTTTTATGTATTTGGTTATTCCTCGTTACCGCTTACTTTAATAGGACACTGTTCTTTGAAATTTCATGTGGTAACCCTGCCCTCCGCCATCTCCCCATATTCCCTGAACAAACAAAGGAGAAAGTTGTAATGTAACCTCTGTTTTAAAACCGCAAATCATCCGCTCAATCTGGAAATCCTCCTGTTTCTCCTTTCCCCTTTTTTCCATTACATTCAACATCCTCTTATACTTCACATCATCATCCATCTGCATCCAAAGTAAAAGTCTCAAATAATCCTCATAGGAAAGTGCTGTGTCATCTGTTTCCTGTACTACTGTTTTCTCCCCCTGAACAGATGTATTCAGCACCTGAGAAAAGTGAGACAAACTCATCCGCCAGTTTACTGCTGTTTTCCAAAACGGAACCTTCTCTCCTTGAATCAGCGCCCTTACATCCAAAATGGATTCTCCATAACTTTCACAGCCAAGGAGTAAATATGTTGTCAACTCTACTATAGCCGGATTTGCAGTAACTCCAACAATCGCCGTAGCAACAGATTGTGCCTCTGCCACTTTCGCAGTATCCTGAAGAACATAAACAAAATTGGCACAAAAGCGTAGAGAAAGAATCCTCTTTATTACACTTTTTATGTTGGCGTAATCACTATTTTTTCCCGCGATTAAGTACTCACACTGACACTGCATATTTTCCTCTTCCTGCTGCAATATATTAGGAAAATGCTGTAATGCATATTCTATGCCAAGTGCTTTCGTGACCGTTTGATTCCCCCAGGACACCGTATTCACCTGTTCCGGCAAACGGCTGGTAATTTCTTCGGACTTCTCAAACTTTACCTTCTCTTCCTCCTCTTTCTCATTGGAATCTGATTTTACAACATCCCTCATCCGGTAATCCTCTTTGGAAATATCTTCTCTCCCCGTAGTGATTTCTACCAGACCCAATTTTAAGAAATCCTTCAAGAATTTTCTGGGATCTTCCTCCATTTCCTGACTTCCAGGCTGCTCATTCTCCAATTTCTCGCTTTTTTCTCCCTGTTTTTTTGTTGCTGTTTCTCCTTCCTCTGCCTCTTTTGCCTTGGCATCACTTTCTTCTACTTTTCTGCGCGCCTCTTTCACTTCCTCCTGATTCAGTTGTTTCTGCAATTCTTCCAAGGATGTCTGCAATGCATCCATGGTTACCTTGTATTTCATGTACTCCCGAATTTGCTGTTGTAACTCTTCTATACTTTCAGAAAGGTATATTCGATCTGTACAATTCAAGTTCTCTATACTGTAATGGTAAAAACCATTTTCTGTAGTATTAGGCATACCTGCAAAAGCATCTAGTAAATATTCTTCCAACCGCTTCTGCAACGCATCCGTGTCCTTTGTGTCATAGGACTCATCCACGCCCAGAATATGGTACTCCTCCCATAAAAACCGATTGTAATCTGCCATCACATCTTCCTGGGCAGCGACCAGTTTTCTTGCCGCTCTGCCTTTCCCCAAATAAACTCTCACCCCTTCACTGCAGGTTAATAGAAAAAGAAGGACTACTGTCAAAAGCAGACTTAACATCACCGTAATCTGTCCCTTCATCCGCCTGCGGGCAAATGCTTTGCAGTTTTTCCTGAACATTGTATATTGTTTCATTCCACTCATCCCCCTTTTTCTCCTGCATAGTTCTCACAAACTCTTTCTGCCCTTCCCAATTCTCCAACATCTGCTATCCTGCATAAATAGATTTGGAATCCTTTTTAATACTCTTCATAATCTTGTTCACCACATCTGTAATCTGACTTTTGAAAATAACTACAAGACTAATCAGAACAACAATAATCAGTATTACCTCTACCACTCCCATACCGGATTCTTCCCGGAAAAAGTCTACAAACTTTTCTTTCAAATATTCCACCCCCTTTTCGTTTTTTATAACAACACATTACTGTGTAGTTACCCCATAGAAAAATTAAGAATTGCCGGCGCCATAACAATTACCATAACCGCCACCAACAACAGAAGCATAGGAAACAACAATTTGGTTCCTGCCTCTTCTCCATACCGTCTGGCAGACTCCCGTTTCTCCCGCAGAGCCTGTTGCATTTCCTGCTGTAACAACACAAGCAGTCCCTCTGAACCTTTCGACAAATTCTGAATGAGAAGATGGCACAATTTTATATAAACAGGCTCTCCTAACTGTCTTCCCCATTGTTCATAGCAACGAGGTTCTGACACACCTGCATTCAATTCCTGCACCATAACTCCGATTTCTTCGTATAAATAACACTTCTCCCCCTCTTTCTTTCTCTGCTGATACTCCTGGTACAATTGCAAAAAACAATGTTTTAACGTCATTCCCGCCCCTAAATACAATACCAATTTATTGATGAATTCCGGGTACTCCCGCAATAATTGCCGCCTTCTCTCTTCCAATTGCTGATGCATATCCTGATTCCATTTCAACCAGAAAAGCAAGGGAAGCAGAAATGCCAGAAACAAAAAATATCCTTTGAAACTACTTTCCTGTGTTTTCAAAGTGGTTCCCAATAAATGGGCAGGAATGCTCACCTCCGGTTCCTGAAGATTCTTCTGGTCATAAAGGACAATCTTCTTTTCCAGATTCTGCAGCAACAACTGCTGATTATTATGGATTGGTGTCCGCAACACAAGCGCCCTGCATTGCTGTCTTATATCCTCCCCATATTTCAATTCTAAGTATAGAGTAACCCTTGCTTCCTCTCCAATTTCTTCATAATTCAATTCCCCATTTTCCAAAATATATTCCTCATCTTCCCACCACCAGCGCACCTCCAATGGTCCCGCTTCCAATTCTGTCACCATTTGTAATGGCTTGGTCACCTGCTCAAAAGACGAATTCTCTCCCAGCACTTGCTTCCACCCTTCGGAAAACCCCTTTTGAAATAATTTCTCTAACTGTTCCTCACTATACTGCCGCGGAGAAACTGTGACATTCAACTGCTGCGTGGTCCGATTCTCTAAAGCCACTGACAACTCGTATTCCTTCTCCTCTCCCCCATAATCCTCCCTTTGCAGCCGTATCTGCGATTGTTCCTGCTTTTCATACAGGCAGACTGCCATCCCCACCAACTGGATACAGAAAAATACCAGCAGAGACTTTCGAAATAATTCTATTCCTTTCTGCTCTACCTGTCTTCGCAGTTCCTTTTGGGGTGCCACTTGTATTTTCCGGTACTGTAGACTGTGTTCTTCGCTTTTCTTTGCGTATCGCTCAAAAATCTGGTACAACCACTTCCCTGCACCATAACCGATTCCCTTTCCCTTTTCTGCGTATTTCCATTCTCCTGCAAAAAACAATACCGCTGCCAGAACCGCCAGACAACCATATATATATTCCATCCTTCTCCCCCTCCTACCTTAGATTGTGCCTGTTATTCTCAACGGACTTCAATTGTGAGAATCTGTTTTGCCAAAACGCTGGATACCAATACCATTCCCAGACATCCACTCATCACAAGTACTCCACACCAGTTTCCATACAGACAGTCCAAATAACCCGGATTCGTCAGCCTTAAATACCCTGTTATTCCAAAGGGCATCAGTAACATAATCTTTTGTTCCAGCGACTTTGCTGCCACCGCTACTGCAATCTCCTGACGAACTTCCATTGCATCCCGCATCTGTTCCGCCGTACTGCGAATAATCTGTACCATATTACCACCACTGCGCTTTGCTGTAGAAATCACCTGAGCAAAATCCTGCATTTCCTCTACCCCGGAACGCGTTCCCAAATCCTGGAGCAATTCTTCCACCGGACGTTTCATTTCCAGACTGTGTTTCATACAGGCACATTCCTCTGCCAAATAACAAGGCCCCGATGGAAATGCCCGAAGCAAGTCATCCTGTATAACGGAAATCGTATTCTCCAAAGCATACCCAGCCTGTAAGGCTGCTGCCATGGAAAGCATAAACTCCTTAAATTCTCGTTTTAATTGCTCCTTTCGCCTATTCTTGCGCCGTTCTTTTTCCTTTCCCGACATCATAAAGAACAGCGGAATCCCGGCAACCATAAACCACAAAGTATTGTAAAACAGAATCCCTGTCACTCCGCTCACAAAAATATACCAGAGAAAAATTTGTATCAATTCTTTACTACGCAACGAATATTGGTTATAATCCATATTCCTCCCCCTTCATTTCCTCAATGCGGCTGCAAAATTCTTCATAGTAACCAGCTTCCTTCAACTTCATCACCTGTTTCAGAGAATTCTTTTGCACTAAGTGACCCATGACCTCCCCCCTCTTCCTATTCCCTTCCTCTCTGTTCAGGTTCTCCTCTCTGTTCAGGTTCTCCTCCCTGACATTCTCTTTTTCTCTCCTCTCAACAAATTCATACCAGGTCTGACAGACAATCTCATCCTGCTCCACTCCTAGAACTTCTGTAATCTCCATAACCCTGCGGCTATGGTCCCGCAACCTGCCCAGATGAATGACCAGTTCCAGTGCCGATGCAATCTGTCTTCGCAATGCAGGAATCGGCATAGAAAATCCCATTAACACCATTGTCTCCAGACGGCTTAACATATCTCTGGCGGAATTCGCATGGCCGGTAGAAATAGAACCATCATGCCCGGTATTCAATGCCTGAAGCATGTCCAATGCTTCCTCTCCCCTGACTTCCCCCACAATAATCCGGTCGGGACGCATCCGAAGACTAGAGCGGATTAAATCCCTTATGGTAATAGCATTCTTTCCCTCCACATTGGCATTGCGCACTTCCAAACGTACCAGATTAGAAATGTTGTGTAACTGTAACTCTGCTGAATCTTCTATCGTAATGATTCGCTGGGAAGAAGGAATATATTCTGACAGGGCGTTGAGAAAAGTAGTCTTTCCAGAGCCGGTTCCTCCACTAATGAGAATGTTATAACCGCTCTTAACAAGCAGTTCTAAGAGTCCTGCCACTTCTGCAGGCAAAGAGTGGAGCGTGATTAACTTTTCCATCGTCAATGCCTCTTTTGGAAACTTGCGAATAGTCATCGCAGTTCCTCCCAGAGAAATCGGAGACAACACCACATTTACCCGGGAGCCATCTGACAGCCGGGCATCCACAATCGGTGTCGATTCATTTACCACTCGATTGGAATCTGCTACAATCTGCTGGACAATCGTATGGTATTTCTCTACGCTGCGAAACCGCAACGGTGCCTTCACCAACTGTCCATCCCGCTCAATAAATATAGAGTCATAACCATTGACCATAATCTCCGTAATCGTGTCATCCTCCAAAAGTGGAGTCAACACATCCATTCCCCGCATACTGTGAAATACTTCTGTGCGCAACGAAAGTTTATCCCTCAATGGCAAATGCTGCTGACAACATACCTTCTGCATTGCTTCTTCAATCAGAGCATACACTTCCACATCCGGTATCTCCCGGCTAAAGTCCAGATTCTGCAGCACTTCATTCTCAATCTGTTGTGCCAGTTCTTCTTCCCGGTCCAATCCCTATTCCTCTCCCTTCTCCCACTCCATTACAGACTGGATTTCTATCCCATTCCGGCTGACTCCCATAAGTTCCAGCAACCGGCACACCGCCTGTTCCCTGTGACAATACTCCTCTATACCCTCAGAAAGTATTACAAATCTGGAAAAACAGGAACAAATGGAACTGTCTTTCACTGCTGCCATATCCATATACACATAAATTTCCCGGTAATTCATCTGTCGAAGTTGTTCAAAAAACCATTCCAAATCCTCACAATCCAATTCCCGGTAATCCCATACAAAATCCAAAGCAGCCATAACTGAACCCCGGGTATTGTCCATCAAATATTCCTGCATCTTATATACCAGAGAAGCATCCCGACCCTTAATGCCAAACAAAATTCTGGCTGCGCCCTGCTCTGCATCCTCATAATCGGAGTAAGCCGTCATCTCCCAATAAAAAGCATTCCTAATGGCTGCCCGGTGCTGAATCCTTCTCCGGTTCTCTGCCCGGTCCAATACAGAAAGAACTGCCGTCGTCTCGATGCCATCTGTTATTCCCTGCATCCCACCTATTCCAAGGTATTGCTCCAGACACTTCTGTATATTCCCTGCCCCTGCATACCGGTACAATCTCTTCTCCTGAGAAACTGGTTCCTCTGAAAGGTAAAAACAACAAATACTCTCCGATATCGTTGCCAATTCCAATTGCCCGGAAAAACCATTCCCTAAAATTACCCCGTTCAAATCCTGTTGTTGCTGCAATTCCTGCCACTCCTTCACAGAATTCACCATCACCACTGTCCATCTTCCCATACCATGCCGATTCAGGTAATCTGTCAACCGGGCAGCATACTCCCGGTCTTCATCCCAGACTGCAATTCTCTGCATCCCTGTTCCTCCTTACCCTGTCCCATCATTGCCACCAATCTGCCATCCATATCATTCCGCTTGCTCCAAACACACACCAGGAAAAGGGAATTGTAATCGCTTCCCGGCTGTCAATCCCATAGTGGTACGGAACCAGTTCCTTTCCACGAAACAACGTCATCAAATAAATCAGACCTTCTCTGATTCTTTTCCAAAAAAGCCCTCTGCGCAACAGCAAAATCAGCCCCGCCATTCCCCCCAGAAATAGGGAAATTACCACCAACCGCCAACTCTGATGCCCTAAATAGACACCAGCTGCACTGAGCAGTTTAATATCCCCGGCACCAAGTACCCGCATAAGAAATAGTGGAAACAACGCCAAAAAAGGCAAAAGCATCCCCATCAAAGCAGTTCTAAAAGAAACCTGGAGAAACGCACTCCATCCCATACCCACAACTGTCATAAGGACAATAAGGCGATTGGGAATTCTGCCATGCCGGTCATCCCAGAAACATGCCATTGCAAGAAAGCAGGCTAATACCATACGTCTTAGCATAACTCTCCCTCTCTATGAAATTCTAAATTCAAATTGGAATTCGCGGTTTTGAATGACTGAGTAGGTCACCGCGTTAGATGTGAATCCGATTATAGGACACAAATTGAAATTTGTCCAGTCTTTTTTCAAAAAAAATTAAAAACGACATCACTCAACATAAAGTCAGCAAATTTTTCACATATTTTCTACATGACATAACTAATAAAATACAAACCCAAAATTCCAGGAAGTCCCAAAACAGCAGAGACCGCCAATGTATACCCATTGATTCCCACATACAGACTCATGCCCATCATACCCAGAATCCAGTTAATTCCCTGAATAGACAACATACTCCCCAACACCCGAATCAGCAAATCCATAATTTTTCGCATAATCCATTCCCCTCTCTGTAGACATCCATACTTAACCACATTCCATTTTATGCTGAATTTTCATAAAAATTACACTGCCAATGAATAACTTTACCGAATTCTGACTATACTGTAAGTAAAAGGTGGTGGTAAAAATGTTACTGAATCTGTTAAAAAAGCCACAGATTAACGGTTACTATGGCAAACAGAAACTGCTTTCCGAAATCAAGGAAACAAAGGAATCCATTGATTTAGCTTACTCGAATTTTGAAAATATGACAGACCCGGAACTCATCGATTGTTCCATATATGAACTGAAAGCAGCTCAGATGCGCTACGAATATCTACTCTCCTGCGCCAAAGAATATGACATGTCCTGCCTTTATGACCAGGTTATTTCTTAACAAAAAATTAAAACCGGAGTCTTTTTTATAACAGATTCCGGTTTTTTATTGAATACATCTATCTTGTACTTATGCCTCCGGGCAGGTCCACTCCTGAGCCATCTTCTGGTACTGTGCTGCTTCCTCAGCATTTCCCAATTCTCCGGCACATTCGCAAAGCCGCTGCAATGCCCAGTCTCCACTGTAATGTATATTGCATTGGCTCTCTGTCTCAAAAGCGGCGTTGGCAAACCATATATAAGCTTCCTCTATCTGACCTTGTTCCCTGTAGTAAAGTCCCAGTTCATAACACACTTCAGAACTGGCTTTACCGTCAGCGGCATTGTGCAGACACATAGTAAAAAAGGCAGATACATCTCCTCTTAAATGGGCGCATTTTGCCAACACGCATTCTACCATTTTCAACAAATCACCCTCGGGATTCCCGGTATGAACCACCTTTGTAAAATACTCCTCCGCCTCCAGAAAATCCTCTTTTTCACCAGAAACAAACAGTTCCCGGGCATACATGGAGAGCAGTTTGGGGGACAACTCCCCATCTCTTCGGATTGTCTTCTGGTATCCGGAAAAATCTCTTTTCGCATGACACTGTTCCGGCAAATGAAGAATCTCAATATCACTGTCAAAAATCACTGGCGACAGCCGTACCGCCTCGTGCAAAGGCTCCTCCCACACAAATTGGCGCAGTCTTTTATATAATTTCGGACGGTATTCCCGGTCAAAATTGTATACCGTTCCATGCTCCAACTGATTGGCATAATACATCTGTACAATCTCAATCTGTGGGTCCAGAACCTGTTTCAATAGCAAAAACTGCCGACGATTCTCTTCGTCCAGAACTTCATCTGCATCTGCTGAATAAATATACTCCATTGTTGCCTTAGAAAAAGCATAGTTGCGCGCGGCAGAAAAATCGTCCCCCCACTTAAAATCATATATTTTCTCTGTATAGTTGGATGCAATTTCTTTTGTCCTATCCACAGAACCCGTATCCACTATAATAATCTCATCTGCAATTTCCTTCAAACTGTCAAGGCACCGGGCAAGTACCCGCTCCTCATCCTTTACAATCATACAAACACTGATTGTCACCATGCTAGTCACCTCCGGGCAAAAAAAGAACTAAGACAATTATAACAAATCATCTTAGTTCTATAAAGGTTTTCTATGACAACTCGAATTTTCTCTTTAATTTTTCCATTACGCTGTACTTCATGGCACCCTTGCCCCGGGTCTTCTCCATGTTGATGGCCGACTGTAAAATTTCCAACAATTCTACACGGGAACCGGAATCAATGGAAGGAATATATTTCATGAGAATGTCTTTAATTTCCTCCGCAGAAACTGCATTGTCTTCCATAGTTCTAAGCATTTCTTCATAATCGAAATTATAACCATTTGAGAAATCCTTCTCCTCCCGGTTACACATAGAGCACTGGGTATCTCCCGGCAGATTGATGGCTCCACAAATACATCTCCAGTAAGTATCCGTCTTGCGGTACTTATCCACAGCATCCGCTCCTTTGTTCTTCTTGAAGATAGCCAGTTCTTCTGAACTTAGGCTGGAATCTACCGGCTGCTCTGTAACTGTACATACACTGCGGTCCTTCACATACTTGCGAACAGAAACTTTTACATCACTCTGCAAGCCAATCTTGCGCACATCCATGTCTACTGGTACCATGTCGGTCTTAATCAAAATATTAATATCCTGATTCATAACATAATCAACATTCTCTAAAACCGTCGTCTCTCCATAAATATCGGTAAATGTAACATCCACCTTGACTGCCGTAATCTTCGTCATCTCATAATTATGTAACTTCATGGACATAAAAACCTGCTGTCCATCGGTGTGAAGTGCCACCTCAAAAGGCCGGACAATCTTCTTATTCAGGTAATTAGAAACCGAAAGCACATTTACATTTCTGCGAATACTCTCTGCTCTTTTCTCAATTTTGACAGCGGTACCGGAAATAAATACAGATGCCACACTTCCGGACAAATTGGTATAGTTAATCTTAATATTAATTACCGCATTGGCTCCCCGCTCCTTGGCAATCTCGCTGAATTCCTTCATCGCTGTGTCTGTTGCTTCCTCCAACTTATCGGACAATGCTCTTCCTTCGCCCCCCACAGAGTCTGCAATATTGGCTGCCAACTCCTGTACAAAATTGGAACTGAATACAATCTGATGGCTTAAAAAGTCTATATACTCCTTAATCTCATAACCATCGAATGAAGATGCCGATGTAATCATTACGTCCTTCATAAACTTTCCCTCCATATCCTTATAAGTTTAAAACTACATCAATTATAACAAACATTCACAAATCAGTCCAACAAATCTGTACAAATTTCACAAAAATATTGCACAAATTCATTTGGTAACTTTGCCTATTTCAGGAACAGACTCATAACAGAATTGCTCTTTCCGGACAAACGGGTCTCCACACAGTTAAAGTCTTTAAAAAATGTAGACAGTTTAGAATATCCATAATTTGCAATATCAAATCCCGGGTACTGCTCCTCTAAAATCCGTTTCATCGTAAGAATATTCATCCCCTCCTCGGAAAAGTCCTTTTGCAATGCTTCCACAATCACCTTCTGTATCTCATTGCGGCTGGGGGTGTTCCCTTTCTGCTGATCAATCAAATACACATAAGAATCCTTTGTTTCAAAACAATCAAAGGATTTTAAAAATACACTGAGTCGGGAATAGCCATAATTGCGCACATCAAAATCAGAATAGATTTTTGTCAGGCGCTGTCCCAGTTCCCCAATGTTGAAGCCTTGCCGGCTATCCTCCATCTCATTAAAAATCTTCATAATCGCAGCCAGAATATCTTCTTTATCCACCACCTCATTGTCATCCAGTTCCTCTGCTACCAAATCCACATTGTGGTTCTCTATGCTACTCTTATGAGCATTTTTTCCCTTGCTGTCACTTTTCGTAATCAAATCCAGGTACTTGAACAAAGTACAAGCCTTTACAAAGGGTTTCGCCGACTTCTGCTCTCCCATTCCAATGACAATCTTTCCCGCCTCTCGAAGCCGTGCTGCCAGCCTTGTAAAATCACTGTCGCTGCTGACAATACAAAAGCCTTCCACATTGTCGGAATACAAAATATCCATGGCGTCAATAATCATGGCAGAATCCGTGGAATTTTTTCCAAATGTGTAACTGTACTGCTGGACCGGGGTAATGGAATTTTCCAACAATACCTTTTCCCAGTTTTTGTTTTCCTTTCTGGTCAGGTCACCATATGCCCGTTTATAAGTAGCCGTCCCGTAATTACTCACCTCGGAAAGTATATTATTTACATACTTTGTACTAATATTGTCCGCGTCAATTAAAATAGCAAAACGCTTTTCTTCATTCATTCTGTTCTCTCCTTACTCTGCATTAACCATTTAGGTAATTATAACCGTTTTGCAAGGTTACTTCTTATAGGTGCTCGGTGCAAACAAAAGCAGAATGGGAAATACCTCTAACCTTCCCACCAGCATATCAAATATCAACACAACTTTCGACAATGGGGAAAAACCAGAAAAATTCTGGGTTGGACCGACCACATCCATTCCCGGTCCAATATTGTTAATCGTGGCTGCCACTGCAGTAAAAGTAGTTTCAAAATTATGGTTATCCAAAGAAACCAAAAGCATGGATCCCACATATATAAATATAAAAGTAATCAAAAACATATTTACACTGCGGATGACGTCATGCTCTACCTGCTTTCCCTCAAATTTAACTACCTTTATACTTCTGGGATGCAAATACTGGGCAAACATTTTTTTCACTGATTTCAGGTAAATAACAATTCGGGAAACTTTAAGACCACCGGCTGTACTTCCCGCACAGCCGCCAATAAACATCAAACCTACCAGGATGACTTTGGAAAATTCCGGCCAAGTATCAAAATCCACAGTACAAAATCCGGTGGTTGTCATAATGGATGCCACGGTAAAGGCGACGTGTTTCACCCCTTCCAGAACACTGTCAAAACTTCCCAATGTATTGATTACAATCAAAGCAGATGCCACAAAGAAAATTCCTAAATACCAATGCATTTCTTCACAGGAAGCAGCCTGCTTTACTCTCTTAGTCAGAAGCAGGTAATACACAGTGAAATTCACTCCAAATAATACCATAAATACGGTAAGGACTATCTGAACGTAGGAAGAATACCCGGCACAACTGGAATTCAAAATTGCAAAACCACCCGTACCAGCGTTGGCAAAACTTAACGTAACGGCAGAAAACAAATCCAATCCTCCGGCAAGTAAAAAAAGAAATTCTACCAGCGTCATACCGCAATATATTTTGTAAAGGTTGGCAGCGGTGCTTCTCACCTTGGGCACCAACTTGCCCACGCTTGGACCAGTGGATTCTGCCCGCATCAGGTAAATGTTCTGGGCACCTGCCAGCGGCAGAATGCTCAACACAAAGACGAGAACTCCCATGCCTCCAATCCAGTTGCCAAAACTACGCCACATCAGAGAGCAGTGATGCAGTGACTCCACATCTGTCAAAATACTGGCACCGGTAGTCGTAAATCCGGACACCATCTCAAATATGGCATCCAGCGGATTGGCAATATCTCCAGTTAATACAAAAGGTAGTGCCCCAACTATTCCCATAAGAATCCAGCACAGGGAAACGGTCACAAACCCTTCCTTGGCATAAAAACTGTGACTTTCCGGTTTTTTACGGGAAAAGACCCAACCCACCAGGAATTCCACCGCCCCAATAATCAGAAACGCAAAAGCCTCCTGCTCTTTATAAATGAGTCCGACAAAAAAGGGAAGCGCCATAAAAGCCGCTTCAACCTGCAATACCCTTCCCAATATGTATACTACAACCGGAATATTCATCTTCATTACCCTCACTTGTCAATTATATCTGTAATATCATTAAAGCCTTCCCTCGTGGTCACCACAACTACCGTATCCCCTTCACTGATGACACTTTGTCCATTGGGAATCTCAATCTTGCCAAAATGATTGATGCAACTAATCAGAATGTCACTCTTTATATTCAACTCCTGCAATGGCACATTACAAATGGGGCAATTCTCCCCAATTACAAATTCCAGAGCATCTACCTTATTGTCCATAATCCGATACAGGGTTTCCACATTACTTCCCTGGGAATTACGCATGGCACGGACATACTGGACAATATATTCAGTGGAAATATTCTGCAACGACATAATACTTCCAATATTCAACGCCTGAGTTACCTCTGTATAATTGCTGTGATTGATGAGGGTAACAACCTTACAGTTGGAATTCTGTTTGGCATATAAACTTAACAAAATATTCAATTCATCAGAACGAGTCAGGGTAGCAAACGCATCCACACGTTCCAATCCTTCCTCCATCAGCACCTCAGGCTTAGAGGCATCTGCATTAATAACTACAGCATCCGGAACCTCTACACTAAAATGCTCACACCGGGACTTATCCGCATCAAATACCTTGACATGAATTCCCTGACGCAGCATCCCTTTTGCAACATATTCCGTAATCCTTCCGGCACCAATGAGAATGGCACTGCGCACCTTGCCTAATCCAGGGACACCCATTTTTTTCACAAAAGCAGCGGAGGATTTCTGATTTCCTACGATTGCAATCTTGTCTCCCGTCATAAGCATAAAATCACCGGGAGGAATAATAACCTCTCCATTACGTTCTACAGCACAAATCAACACCTTTTCGCTGAATCCCCGCATGACCTCGGAAATCATTTTGTGGTGAAGAAAACTGCCCTCTGGCACCTCCACCTTGAGAATCTCCACATGTCCCTTTACAAAAGTGTCAATCTCAATCGCAGAAGGCATTTTGCACAAACGGGTAATGTCTCCCGCAGTTGCACTCTCCGGGTTCAGCGTCATCGCCAACCGCAACTCCCTCTTAATATAGGGAATCTCCTCGGTATATATAGGATTGGTTACTCTGGCAATCGTCTGACAGTGACCAGTTTTCCGGGCAATCATACAGCAAAACAGATTCAACTCATCGGAGGCGGTAAGAGCAATCAGCAAATCCGCCTCCTTGATTCCTGCTTCCAACTGTACCTTAAAACTGGCACCGTTTCCCACAACACCCATAACATCTACATTATTCGTAATATTTTCAATTCTTACTGCATTGTCATCAATGACAACCACATCGTGCTGCTCTGCTACCAAGGCTTTCGCTACTGCATAACCCACTTTCCCGCAGCCCACTACAATAATTTTCATGTTCTTTTTCTATGGCCTCCGTAAAATCATTCCCGCTATTATACAGTATAATCTACACCAGTACCGGTGGGAATCATACTGTTTCTCAAACGCAACACTTTATCCTGCTCCTGTTGCAACCGATTCTTTAATTCCTCAATCGTTCCTGCAGAAACCATGGTATACCGACCATTCAACTGTTTCTCCATCGCCTCTTTGTGCTGCTCGTGCTGTTTTTCGATGTCCTCTATGCGCTGCTTTTGCAACTCTTCTTTGCGCTGCTCCTGTTTCTCTTCTTCTATGCGTTCCTCTTTCTTTTTCTGCTGTTTTTCCATTTCTTTCTCATAATAAGAAAGAGAATCATCAATTATGCTGTAATATGTAGTGTTACCGTCCGCATCAATCTCCATACCAACGGCTTTTACATTTAATCCCTGCTCTGCAAACTGATTCTTCATCTGGGTCAACTGCTCTGCAGAATCCCCAATCAATGCCTCATACCGTTCTGCCACTGTTTCATCCTGAGCCATCTGTTCTAATGTAGCAGAATCCATTAAAACACTGAACTCTTTGCTTCCGGAAGCCATAATCCGTTGTGCCTGGCTGTCCGAATCCACATCTGCAATAAAGAAATCCATATTGCTGTACTTTTCCTGCAGTTTTTTTAGATATTCCTTAGCCTTGTCACTCAACTTCTCATAGGTACTATCCAGGCTCTTTTGAACTGCATCTGATTTATCCGCCTGCTTCTTCTCCTTCGCCGCCTGCGCTTTCTTCTGCTCTTCTTCCCGTTCCCGCTCTACAAAACCGGTATCCTGTCTCTGTCCAATCTTAAGTTTTAATTCGGTAATTTCCTTGTCCTGTGCAGTATTGTCCCGGGAAACCTGAGAGAAATTATAACCGCCGCCGCTGCCAATTCCACTCACTCCCATAATCCCTACCTCCTTGTAATGGTATATCTTAGGTAATTGCGAAATGTTTTTGCATTCGTTACGATAGTTAGTAATCAATATTATAGCGATGCTTCGTTGCGCAAAAACAGCGCAAAGGCGCATCTTATATAATATTGATTACAAACTATCTGGAAACTATAAACTGCAAATACACAGTTTCGCAATTACCTAATGGTATATCTATCTCCGTCCGCCGTAGGTGCTATGCACCGAAGGGGGACTCACTATTCAATCGGTACTATCGCGTTCCTTCGCGCTTTCTTCCCTAAAAAGGGTATAGTCACCGATGATTACTTATATTGTAACCATTTTCCATATAATAATCAAGTGTATATCCAATATTTTAGCAAACCCTTATCACCATGCAAAAAAAGAACTGCCCACTGAGGTTATTCTCTCACAGCAAACAGTTCTTTTTTTCGTTTTCCGTCCGTTATTTTATTATTTATTTCCGTTCTCCATTAAAACGCCTAAAATTGCAGTCACCCGTTCTTTCTGGGATTTGCATCTGCAATATTGCAATTCAATCTCAATCAGTTGTGCCCGTTCCTCCTGACTTAGGGCATCCCGCATCTGGTGCAATTCATCATGCTCAACTATATATTCATCCTCCACAAAATAATCCAATGGTCTGTCCAACGCTCTGGAAATATGGTAGAGGGATTCCAGACTCGGCATTCGGTTGTCGTTTTCAATATGCTGGATACTGCTGAGCGACAAATTCACAAGTTCTGCCAGTTCTTTTCGTTTCAAACCCTTTGCTTTTCTGGCTGTTTTTATTTTAATCCCAACGTTGTTCATACCGGACCTCCATGGCTTCACTCTTTGTCGTGCAGTCTTTCTTAAGAGATATTATAAACGCAGGGCGGAATCGGAGCGTGTCCTTTATAGTATCATGTTTGCCCCTTTTAGTATTATTCTCTTTTTTATGTCCGTTCATTCCCCCGATGGGACAATATAACTTCTCATAACTTCGTGCAAACTGTTAACAGCCTGTCTTTATACTTTGCACCAATCTCAAGCCTTCCCCAGTCATCTTTTAATACTACATAACGGTTAATCATATCGAAGGACAGTACATAATCCATATTGACCACCGCATTCCTGCTACATTGCAGAAAACGGTTGTCTTCCAATTCATTCATAGTTTCCTTAATTGTCTTATATTGTACTGAAAACGTTCCATCAACTGCGTGTACTTGCATAACCAGGTTTACCTTTTCAATGTATATAATGTCCTCCACTCTTTTGATTACATTCATCCTTTTTACCCGAAAATTGACATATTTTTTCTTCCCTGCATCGACTTGTGGCAACTGCAATGCCTCCTGTAACACCTGCAACACTTCCTCCTGATGAAAAGGCTTTTCTATATACCGAAAACAGTGCAGCGTACTATATAAACTCAACCCCGGATCCTCTATAGAAGTAATAAAAATCATAGGTGTCCTCTTATAGCGTTCTATTTCTCTTAAATTGAGAGCAAAGCGGACACCGGATGCATCACTGTGATTGTGGGGCTGTAATACAATATCTATCATAAACACATCAATATTATGTTCGCAGGCAATCTGATATGCTTCTGGCAAACTCACAGTGGCAAAGACTTTCGCCTCTAACGTATCAGCAATCATTTTCAGTCTATTTAACGTATACTCGTTGTCTTCTACAATCAGTAATTTTTTCATTTTATCACTCCGTTTACCATTTTCTTAAGTTATTATAAACATAGGAAATACTTACCAGGTTGCCCCATATAGTATTTTCCAGGTCCTTATTAGTACCATCTGAAACAATGCACAAAAATAGCAGGTTTTTACAACCTGCTATTCTGCCTTGCCAAAATATTTTTTTGTTTTCTCCTATTATGCCTCTCCGGTTATAAGCCAGGGTGATGGCTGTGCCACAAACATGCTGTTGTGATTTGTTTTTGATACGGAAATCTGCATTACCTCCATATTGCCAATTCCATACTTTTCAAACATTGGCTGAATACTGGAAAGCGTGTTCAACTCCAGCGTATAAATAACAAACTGCATTTTCGGATTTTTCTTGAGCATTGCCTGAATATTCTCTTCCAGATGCTTGTCCGCCACAATAAAAGCGAGTCGGGGAACCGGAAGTGCCTCCCACGTCTCTTCCTTTAAATCTCCAATAATTTCCACATTATGTACACCGAATTTGGAAGCGTTCTCTTCCATCGCACGCATACATCCTCCATCCGGCTCTACTGCAATAATCGTTCCCTCACTGGCAGCAATCGCCGCTTCAATAACAATAGATTCTCCACTGAAAATGCAAATCGTGTCCTGTCTGTCCACATCCAGCAGACTCATAATCACTGCACGGATTTCATTTCCTACATAACGGATTGGACCGCGGCTGAAATTCTCATTTTTAATTCCGATGCGGTAAGATTCCCGCGTATTCTCATTTACTACAAACAGCACTGTCGGCTCTGTGATTTCTTTTCCCATAATGGTCTGAATATCTGTTTCCACAATGTCACTGCCGGGAGCCGTACCCTTCCCAATATATACTTTGCATTCACCCAGTCCTGCTTCCCATAACTCATAGCACAAATCTCTGTGACTCTCATCTGCAAAAATCATAACTCTCTTATGGCTTTCAATCAGCGGAATTACATTCTTCTTTCTGCCACATAGGTTCATAGGATGAATTTTTTCCGGACTGACATCCAGTTTCTCTGAAAAAAATCCCATCCAATTCAGCATCTCTGTATTTCGAAACGTGTTATTGTCCTGCTTCATAAGTCAATTCCTCCTCAAATTAAGTTCTTTCCTTCCTTGTCATATTATAACACACCAAGGGCAATCCTGCACCAGAAAGTACACACAAACACACTCCGTTACATCTGGTGCCGCACCACCTTATATTCATCATCCATCTG
>JAQXNR010000117.1 GCA_029098105.1 Lachnospiraceae bacterium | reverse complement strand
GTCCCCACAGAAACGCTGAAATTAAAATAGGGTTGCCCGGTCTGCTCTTTGTTTTTCTCGTATTTGTCAATAATCTCCTTTGTCAGGCAGTAATCCGAAATATTTACATCAAACAAATCATCGGTATATTTCATATTTTCTTTAAAATACATTTCATCAAAGCCCAAATTTTCATAGGCATTTTTCCGATTAAAAAAACTTCCCTTGTATGGGTGAATCGCAACTGTGTGGTACCCCAGTTGTTTCATGTATCCCACCATGGACATCTGTCCCTTTTTAATGTAATCATAGTACATCAGATTATTTCCGAAATACTTATGTCCCAGTCCGGTCAGAAATTCATATTCCGTATTGGCAGTCCCTCCTCCAAAAATATCTACCGCCATGGAACCTCCTCCGTACTGATTCTGGTAACGGTGCATTACCTCCATCACGTCCCGGTCCACTTCTACGTTGTCAAAATGGTCGGTATCATACAGAGATTCACTCATAATAATAATGATGTTAGGGTGAACTTTTCCCGCCCCCGTTTTTTTTGCCGTTCCATCCGTTCCATCAATGTCTGCAACCGGTTCCTGTCCTTCTCGCACATAGTGCTTTGACAACAACGGACTATAATCCGCATTGGAAATTAAGTGGGGTAATGTATTACTAGGAATAAAAGAGAGCATCAACCCATATTTTTTCTCCATCGCCTCTCCATCACTCATATAGTCAGAAAGATTCTCAGAAAAATAAATACCAAACCCGACTAGAAGCGTGACCAGAAAACCCCAAAGCATGTGTACCAGTCGTATTTTTAAACCTGCCCGAACCCCCTTCTTTTTTGCCAGAAAATGCTGACAGAAAAAAGAAACAATCACCATAAAAAAAACCACAACTCCAAAAAAGAGTAAATGTCTGGAAGGCGTAATATCCTCCGATGTAAAGGTCAGTTCTCCCCGGAAAAAGGACAGCACCTCGTCTCCTGTTACATATTCCTCCCGCATCGTAAATTTCAGGTAATTCAGAATTCCCCATATCCAGGACAGAAGTCCCACAATAACCGTGGCAACACCAAAATGAATACCACAGGTCAACAGGTAGTAAGCACCACCAATAAAAACTATGGTACACAAAAAATACTGTGGATAATGCAAAATCCAGTCCGTTACTGCCTTCCCGTTTCCATGGGTGGTATACTGCATTCCCAACACAAAAACTGCCGTAAATACGCTCACCAGCACCACCCGTTTCACCTGCCATTTACTCCATATTTCTTTCATATCATCATCCTTTTCTTTCGTCAAAACAGATCTCTTCCATCCAGCACTGCATGAATCAGTTTCTCACCCTCATATACCAGTTTCAATGAAAAAAAATCCCGGTCCTGCAAAAGCAGTTTATGAAAAATACGGTCTCCTTCCCACAAAGACAACTGCATGATATCCTTCTTCGGAATCCACTGTAACACGCCTTCGTTACATTCCCGTAATTCACCTTCCCAGGCAGTTGCCGTATAAAGACATATATACTCTGCTTCATTGTCATTATAAAGAAAAGTCAGAAGTCCCCGGAAACGGTATTCGGTAAGCGTCAGTCCCGTCTCCTCATACACTTCCCTGAGAAGGCAGTCCTCCGGACTTTCTCCCGGCTCCACATGACCTCCTACTCCAATCCATTTTCCCTTATTAATATCCTCTTTTTTCTTAATCCGGTGCAGCATCAAATACTGTTCCTGCTGCTCCAAATAGCATAATGTAGTAAACTCCATAATTCTCCTCGCTTATTTCTGCCTTCCAAACTGCCCTACTTCTGAAACCCGCATCTTAATTACCCGGTCAATACTGGGAAACGAATAATATCGGTAGGAGTAGGAAGCAGATTCGTAAATAGAATACATGTCCTCTCCATCCACAGTAATCTGTTCCAATTTCTGGGGCATGCTCAGTATACTAATGGCATTCTGATTTGTATAATTCTGGTCGGAATCCTCATCCTCCTTAATCGGAAACATGACCAGTTTCGACTGCATCACTCCGTAAGACTCCGTAATATACATGCGATACTGAGAAAAAGCCAGTCCCTGTACTTTACCGGATATCGTGGCGACATTTACCGGAACTGCAATCTCTGGTGGCATCATACCATCATAGGACTGCTGGTAAGGTGCACTGCTCTGTTTTATCAGTTTTCCATCCCGTCCAATCTCAAATTTCTGCAAAACACTGTCGTTGTGAATTTGAAAATACCCCACATATAAGTATCCGTTATAACATGCCAGAAAAGAATCTTTCGGAATCGTGTACAAATCCGTGACCTCATAAAAAGCAATTGGACGCTTGCTCAGGGAGTAATTGTACCCTTCCAGTTGCTGCAAGGTAATTGCGTTTGCCTGTGCCCGCTTGTCATAGCAGGAAATCCAAATCATCTCATGTAGCCGGTCATAGGCAATGCCCCCTACATGATGCCGTCCCGGCAGTACAATCGTTTTCAAGTACTCATGCGACCGCTTGTCCAATACATAAATTACGGAATAATGAGTTTTCGTATGACAATATGCACCAATCAGCAAATAATCTTTGACTACACAAACGCTCTGGGGAACCATATTAGTACACACATCATCTGTGCCCGCCCGCATAGTCCGGGTCACTTTTAATCCCGGAATAACATAAGTCCCATTGTCCTTTTCATCCCGGTAAGATTTTAACGATTTTTGTAAAAAGGGGTAGTAAAAAAGAGAACTCTCCAATGCTTTTAAACTGTGTAACGGCTCTACCACCGTCTCCTTTTTACTCGTCCTTGGCTCATTGCTCTGCCAAAACTGAACAGCAAAATAAGTCCACAGACAAAGAGCCCCTGCCGTTATAAGAAAAACCAGGCATCCATATACCCATTTCATTATGCCCCGCAATTTTGTTGACTTCAATCCCCGGCATCCTCCTGCAACCAGACAGAAAAAGGGCGGGTCAAGCCCACCCCCTTTTCGTCTTTATTTATATTTTTCAACCTGCTCTTTAATCAGATTATTGTCATCAAAATAGTTAATCTTCATAGCATTTTTCACATCCTGCAAGGTCTGTGCTGCAACTTTCTGTGCTTCCTCACTGCCCTTTTTCAAAATCTCATAAACCGCAGGAATATTCTTCTCCCACTCTTTGCGTCTCTGACGGATGGGCTCCAGTTCTGCCTGCAAAACCTGATTCAAAAACTTCTTTACCTTCACATCTCCCAGACCACCACGCTGGTAATGCTCCTTCAATTCAGAAAGGTTATTGTATTCCGGAAGGAACTCTGCAAAATGTTCCGTCTTACAAAAGGCATCCAGGTAAGTAAAGACACAATTTCCTTCCAATTTACCCGGATCCTCAATCCGGATGTGGTCCGGGTCAGTGTACATGGACATGACCTTTTTCTTAACCTCCTCCGGGGTATCTGCCAGGTAAATACAGTTGTTCAGTGACTTGCTCATCTTTGCCTTGCCATCCGTTCCCGGCAGACGCATACACGCCTTATTGTCCGGCAATAAAATCTCTGGCTCTACCAGTGCTTCTCCATAAACCGTATTGAACTTGTGAACAATTTCCTTACACTGCTCCAACATCGGCATCTGGTCCTCTCCAACCGGAACCGTTGTCGCCTTAAATGCGGTAATATCGGCAGCCTGGCTGATTGGGTAAGTAAAAAATCCCACTGGAATACTGGCTTCAAAGTTACGCATCTGAATCTCTGACTTTACCGTAGGATTGCGCTGTAAACGGGAAACCGTTACCAGATTCATGTAATAAAAAGTAAGTTCCGTCAATTCCGGAATCATGGACTGAATAAATAAGGTAGACTTTTCCGGGTCCAATCCACAGGACAAATAATCCAAGGCTACCTCCACAATATTCTGTCTTACCTTCTCCGGATTGTCTGCGTTGTCCGTCAATGCCTGGGCATCGGCAATCATAATATAAATCTTGTCATATTCACCGGAATTCTGTAACTCCACACGTCTGCGAAGAGAGCCTACATAATGTCCCACATGCAGTCTTCCCGTCGGACGGTCACCTGTTAAAATAATCTTGCTCATTCTCTATCTCCTGACTCTTTCTTTATTCTTTTTGCACTTAGTCATTTTATCACTTTTTCAAAGAATATACAATTTATTTATAAAATGACCTTCCCATGACAACACTTCAGTTTCTGCTCTATCCCCGGTTTTCTTCTGCCACCAGGTATTCTACACCGTACTTTTTGCGCAGTGCCGGCTTTTCAATTTTTCCTGTTGCGTTTCTCGGAACCTCTGCAAATATAATCTTTTTCGGACGTTTATAACGGGGCAGTTCCATACAATACTCGTTAATTTCCTCCTCGCTGCACTCCGTTCCTTCCTTTATTGAAATAACCGCACCGGTAATCTCTCCCAACCGTTTGTCCGGCAATCCAATTACGGCAACATCTTTTACCTTTTCATAGGCACTGAGGAAATTCTCAATCTGAACAGGGTATATATTTTCACCGCCACTGACAATTACATCCTTTTTCCGGTCTACCAGGAAAATGAATCCATCCTCATCCTGCATTGCCATATCCCCTGTATACAGCCAGCCATCCTTTAAGGTTTCTGCCGTCGCCTTTTCATCATTGTAATAACAGGTCATAACACCAGGGCCCTTTACACAAAGTTCTCCCACATCCCCCTGCTTCACTTCATTTCCACTTTCATCTACTATTTTGCACTGCCAGCGGTAACCCGGAATTCCAATGGCTCCCACCTTATGTATGTTCTCCATTCCCAGATGTACACACCCCGGACCGGTAGACTCTGACAAACCATAATTCGTATCATACTTGTGATTCGGGAAGTATTCCTTCCAGTGCTTAATCAGAGAAGGTGGCACCGGCTGCGCTCCAATGTGCATCAAACGCCACTGTTCCAAATCATAGTCCTGCAAATGCAGTTCTCCTCTGTCCAAAGCATCCAGAATATCCTGTGCCCAAGGCACAAGCAACCATACAATCGTACACTTCTCCTGGGAAATGGCCTTCAGTATAATATCCGGCTTAGTTCCCTTTAACAATACGGCCTTGCTTCCTGCACAGAGACTGCCCATCCAGTGGAACTTCGCCCCGGTATGGTACAGAGGAGGGATGCATAAAAAGACATCATCCCGTCCGGTTTCATGGTGTTTCTGCTCCATCTGTGCCGCCTGCATCAAACTTTCATGATTATGTAAAATGGCTTTTGGAAAACCGGTAGTTCCAGAAGAAAAATAGATTGCGGCATCATCTTCGTCCTCAATCCGCACAAGTGGTGCTTTGCTGGAACAGTCCGCTACCAATTCTCGGTAACTCTCTGCAAAAGTAGGGCAATGGTCTCCCACATAAATCAACAGACGTCCTCTGCTCAATTTGTCTGCAATGGATTCAATTCTCCCAATAAACTCAGGTCCAAACAACAAAATATCCACTTCTGCCAGATTGGCACAGTATTCAATTTCACTGGCATCAAACCGAAAATTAAAAGGTACTGCAATCGCACCGCTTTTTAAAATTCCAAAATAAATCGGCAGCCATTCCAAACAGTTAAACATTAAAATCGCAACCTTGTCACCCCGCTTTACCCCTCTGCTCAACAGCATGTTGGCAACCCGGTTTGCCTTTTCATCAAACACACTCCAGGTAATCTCCCTGCGGTATGGCTGGGATTCCGTTGTCTGCACCAAATCGTACTCTTTCCATGTAGTCCGGCGGGTATCCTCAATACTGGGATTTAATTCCACCAAAGCAACCTCATCCCCATATAATTTACAGTTTCTCTCTAAATAATCCGTAACAGGCATGTTATCGTCTCACTTTCCCTTCCCTGAAATCTTTCATTTCACTTTCTTGCTTTAAAGTTTTTCAGCGTAAAACCTCTATTTTTTAAAGTACCATATTTTACAGGTTTCGTCAATGTCAAGTAAATTTGCAAATTTTCTCTTGACACGCAACAACACTTTTGCTATTATATAACATGTGCCGCACAAAGGGTACATAATATGCGCGAGTGGCTCAGTGGTGGAGCGTCTCCTTGCCAAGGAGAAGGTCGCGGGTTCGATCCCCGTCTCGCGCTCTCACACTTTAATTGTACATAGCATGCGCGAGTGGCTCAGTGGTGGAGCGTCTCCTTGCCAAGGAGAAGGTCGCGGGTTCGATCCCCGTCTCGCGCTCTTTTTTATTGCAATCATCCGGTAGACTTCTATGTCAAAAACCGGATTTTATTTTGACCATCAGGAGGATTTCATGAATTACCACAACGTTATACCCGCAATTTTTAAAGAGCGAAAAAACCGTTTTGTAGCGACTGTTCTTATAGACGGGCATGAGGAAGCGGTGCATGTAAAAAATACCGGTCGGCTAAAAGAACTGTTACTCCCCGGTGCTTCTATTCTTTTGCAGTGCTGCAGTAATCCGGAGCGAAAAACAAAATACGATTTAATCGGTGTTTATAAAGAAAGCCTTCTTCATAATCCCGGCTACCAGACAATGGCTGACTGCCTCATCAATATTGACAGTCAGGCTCCGAATCAGGTAGTGCGGGAATGGCTTCCCACCCATTTTCCCCACATTACCTTTTTAAAGCCGGAATACACATACGGACAATCCCGACTAGACTTTTACTGGGAGCAGGAAACAGAAGGACAGACAGGCAAAAAATGTCTCATGGAAGTAAAAGGGGTTACCTTGGAACGGGAAGGAACCGGGTATTTCCCTGACGCTCCTACCCTGCGGGGAGTAAAACACATCCGGGAACTGACTGCTGCAGTCTCAAAAGGATACGAATGCTATATTGCTTTTGTTATACAGTTAAAAGGAGTTGACCGGGTACTTCCCAACGATTCTACCCACGAGGAATTTGGGGAAGCACTGAGAGAAGCACAAAAAGCCGGTGTTCATATTCTCTGTCTCGGATGTGAAGTCACCCCATCAGAACTAAAAATCAACCGCTGTCTGGAGTTATGACACTCCAATCAGCGGTTGTTTTATTTTACCCTTGTTCCATTTCTTCCCTTTTCTGGTTCAGCCAGGCAGTCAGTTCCTGTATTCCCTCCTCCGTATAAGGAAACCGTTTATACTGCTTCTCCTCCTTTGTTTTGTCAAAAATATAGGGACCCTTCCAGCAGATTCCCTCCAGTTTAGAAACCATCTCCGGCTCCCCATCGCCGTCTTTGGCTTCCTCCCTTTCTTTTTCTTCCTCTACCCGGTGCACCCGGTAATTCATAATACCATCGCTGCCCATAAAGGTGTTCTTCTTATAATAATCTAATACATATAATTGTTCTCTGCGTATCATATTTACCTCTATTCCTCTTCGCAGTGCGCCACTCAAGGAACTTCGTTCCTCGTTCCTTATCGTGTCCGGGCGTCGCCCTATAAAAACGCAAGAAAGCAAAATCGACTGCCAGCAGCCGATTTTGCTTTCTTAGCGTTTTTGCACTGCTTGTGCCTACGCCATATCGTACATTAATTTTTTGATGACTTTCCATGTCTTGCTGCGAATATCATCCGCCTCGAAAATAGAAAGGAAAGAATCCTTATCAAATCCAACTTCCATTAAACGGGCAATCAAATCATTAATGTAACTTTGTACATATTCTACATGATCCTGCTTATTATCCACAAGGTAATCACCAATATTATTAATGTAATTAATTACATTGCTTTCCGGTGCAGAGGCCGTTGCCCCTCCTCCCGTCGTCTCGTCTGAAAGTTCAATCACCTTACCCGTCTTTGTCACAATCACACGCTTGTTGCTGTTAGGATTACTGCTTGTCTTCGGCGCTGACTTTGTCAGAATCTCCTCTACTGCCTTAATCAGGTAAGCAATAGCATAGGTCCGTTCTTCCTTAGTTGCAGCCTCTGCTCCCTTCTCCACATACTGATTCCAAAGCCATTCAGACTTGTAAACACAATCTGCAACTTTCATATTGGATAGCAGTTTCTTCAACTCATCGTTACTGCCGCCACCGAACTTAAAGCCACCGCTGCTGGCCGGCTGGTAACGATTCGAAAGAACAATGCTCTCGTAGGTACGGGCAAGTTGCTTCTCTATCTTCTTTGGGTCGTAGCCATTGCTCATAACCTGAACCTTGGCATTCTCTACACCGTTCTTCACCATATCATCCGCTGCCATGAATACCAGATGTTTCTGTCTATCCTCCAGCATACTCTTAATTTCCAGATTCGTCTTATTCTTCTCAATAATAGAATCCTTACGAATCTTAAATGCCTTAATCTTTTCCCGTACGCTGAACAATCCTTTGAGAAGTGCCGGATTACCATTAATATAGTTACCAATCCAGTTCAACTCAATAAACTGATGCTCAATCTTATTCGACAACTCATATACATTGTCCCCGTTAAACAATACATTTAACGTAGTATACAGCATATCCAGAATCTCGTACTTCTCCTCCCAGGAACGGTTAGACATATCCTGGTTCACCAGTGCCTTGATTCCACACTCGAAAAATACCAGATTGTACTCATACAATCCCTCAAAAATATTACTCTTATCCGACAAAGAGGAACCTGTTCCCAGCACCTGAAGGTTCTTCTTCATAACCGGGTCTTCCTCAATATACTTACATACCTTCTTAATAAACTGGGATACATCAGAAATCAATCCATCAATCCGGCGGTTGTAAATCTCTTGTTTGGAAATTGCAGTTACCACAGCACGGTTCAATACATTGGTATTCCGGGTATTGTCACAGTTACGAATCAAATCCTTGAAACTATCATATACCTTCATATTGTCCACAGGAATATATTCTGCATTCAATCCATAGAATTCAAATGCCTTGTCATAATTCAGATTCTTAATGTACTCATTAAACATACCCATGGAGAACTGAATCTTATAGTCATTGGCAACATTGTCATCCTCAATCAGGTAATCGTAAAATACCTCCAGGTTATTCAAATACAACTCTGAATTGGTGTGGTTGCTCACGTCCATATCCATAACCACACTGATTAAATCCAAATAACCCATAACCGCCTTGTCAAAGTTCTTAGGGCGCTCATCTTCTTCCATTGCCTGGTAATAGCAGTTAATCATCTGTGGTGCTACCTTCTCACCAATGAGACGCATCGCATCTTCAAACCGGTCAGACTGGTACAAATAAATGAGCCATACACTGTAACGGTAAATGCCTCCAACGGAAATCTCCCCGTCAATATCCGCCGGGTCATGTTCTCCATACACATGATGGTAAAGGGGTTCAATCCAGTCCTCAATCTCGTACTTATCCGCCTGTTTAATATGTATATTCACAAATTCCTGCAACTTAAACAGTCTTTCGGAACTGGCTTTAATATCTTCCGGCACATTCATCTGGGTAATGTCAAATTCATTATCCTTCAAATAGTCAATTACCAGCGTATAAAATCCATCTTCCAACTGCTCATTTAAAAAATGAATAAACAAACCCTTGTTACCTGACGCCGCTAAATTCATCAAGCTGTGGTCTGTCTGCGACATATTAACCGATAAATTGTTCATTGCAATTCCTCCTTACATATTACTTACTATTCTAGCACATCATTTTTAGTTATTCAAGGTCAACCTGAATTTTTATCTATATTTTTCACAACTCTTTTTATTACTATTTCACAAAATCTTTTATTCCTCAAAAGGCAGTCCTATCTCATTTGTAAAAATTATTATATTTTTCCTTCCCTCTTTGTGTATATGTGACAAATGCACAATTTTTCGGTCTTAAAGCTTCAAAAAAGAAAGGATGTTTGGCAATATTAACCAAACATCCTTATGATTCAATGTGATTACCTAGTTACTCAAAACGGAAATAAATATATTCCGGAGCATATTGTTTTTTCTCACTATGACTGTAATCGTAAAAACATACTGTTAAATAACGGTATTTACCTGATTTTAATAATTTATCCGCTTTTTTACATGTTTTCGGCAAATCATTCCATTCCCAATTATATAAGTTGTCTCCGTCCTTGTAGGGACCTCCGCCTAAACCAGTACCTGTTATGCAGTCCCCGTTTTCATCGTATATGGCAACCGAACTATCCCATACTTTTATATTCGCCTTTGCTTTATCAAACTTGGCTACCGTTCCCTTCGGAAGAACATATACTTTTTTGCCTCCAATTGTCTTTGTCGTAATCTTCTTTCCAGAAGGAACCTTAAAAGAAAATCCGGATTTCACCACTTTGTTGGAATAATTATGCCATTTATTTAAATTATAAATGTAGCAAATTCCAACCACCTTACTATTCTTGTCAAAATAGAATCGAATCTGGTAGTTCTTCTTTTTTTCTTTATAATTATACTGTACATAACTTTTCCATCTTGAAGTATCCAGCGATACATAATCGTATCTCAAAACTTTGTGAAACTTCTCAGTACTCTTATAGGTTACTCTTTTTGCCTGCCCATATTGCTTCAAAACCTTGGATGCTTTGCTTCCGATTTTGATATTCCGGCTCGTACTATAATCTCCAGGATTTTTCACTGTTACATGTTCCATTTTTTTCTCGTCATAAATGTACCCAAAGAATGTGTCTTCTCCTGACTTTTCACATTCACTGTAAAAATCAAATTCTTTTCCATCTTTGGTCCATACAAAATCCGTCTTGTCCAGAGCCGATGCCGCCATACATCTGGGGGTACATGCAAACATCATACCAAACACACACATTACTAATAAATATACAAGTTTCTTTTTTCTACCCATAATGAATCCTCCTTTAGTTTCTGATTAGTAATGCTATCACGCATTAGTCCTGAACGCAACGATTTTGTACAAACTAACCGCTAATTGTATAAAACGGCAAAAACTACCTCTTTTTCGCAAAAATCCATTTTTCTCCAAACATTCCTACTTATTACCTATTACCTATGCATTCAGTTCTGCTTTGAATTTTCGTATGTAATCAGCAATCGCCCGGGCATCATACTGGTTCTCTTCCATCAATTTAATAAAAGCACTTCCCACAATGGCACCATCAATCGTTTCCTTCTGCTGCTCCACATCCTTTGCTGTGCGAATTCCAAATCCCATCATAACCGGAATGTCTGCTGCCGCTTTTACCTCTTTCAAATACTGGTTTACATTGGCGTGGAAATCGGCACCCTGCCCAGTCACTCCCATAGAAGAAACGCAGTAAATAAATCCTTTGGCGTCCTTCACCAGTTTCGGAATCCGGCCTTTGGATACCGGAGAAACCAACTGAATGAGAATCGGGCTTTCCTCTGTCAGGTATGCCTTTAACTCATACTGCTCCTCATAGGGCAAATCCGGCACAATGAGTCCATCCACTCCTACTTCTCTACATTTTTTCACGAATGCCTCCACACCATAATGCAAAATGGTATTGTAATACATCATAAAAATCAGTGGCACTTCACAGTCCTTACGCACCTGTTCCACTGCCGCAAACACCTTTACCAGACTGGTGCCATTCTGTATGGAACGGTAAGAAGCGTCCTGAATCACCGGACCATCTGCGATGGGGTCAGAAAAAGGCACTCCCAGTTCAATCACATCTATACCGGCATTTGCCTGTTCTTTTATGATTTCCACTGTTTTCTCCATATCCGGCAGTCCTGCGGTCATATAAGTAATCAATGCTTTTTCCTTGTTTTGCTGCAATTCCTGCATTCTATGTTCGATTCGATTCATCATTTATTCATATCCTTTCCTTCTAAATATTGCGCTACTGTATGCACGTCCTTGTCCCCCCGGCCGGAAAGACAGACAATCATCACATCATCCGGTTTCATTGTCTTCGCCTTTTTAAAGGCATATGCCAGAGCATGGGCACTTTCTATAGCAGGAATGATTCCTTCCACCCGGCACAGTTCCAACAATGCATCAATACATTCGCTGTCGGTAATGGAAACGTACTCTACTCTTCCTGTATCCCTTAAATAGGCATGTTCCGGCCCGATTCCCGGGTAATCCAGCCCCGCTGAAATCGAATGGGCAATCTGTACATTCCCATTGTCATCCTGCAGTAAATACGAACGCATGCCATGAAGCACCCCGGGATTTCCCAAAGCCATGGCAGAGGCATGCTTTCCAGTTTCAATTCCCAGTCCGGCAGCTTCCACTCCAATTAATTCCACTTGAGGCTCATCAATAAATTCTGCAAACATTCCAATAGAGTTAGAGCCGCCACCGCAACAAGCAATTACCGTATCCGGCAGACGTCCTTCCTTTTCCAGACATTGCGCCTTCGCCTCCTTGCTGATGATGCGCTGGAATTCTTTCACCATCTCCGGGTAGGGGTGGGGGCCCACTGCGGAACCAATCACATAGAACGTGTCTTCCGCCTGTTTTGCCCAGATTCGGATTGCCTCATTGGTCGCATCCTTTAACGTACTGCTGCCGGAAGTCACACTGACGACCTTTGCCCCCAGCATTTCCATACGAAACACGTTCAGTTTCTGCCGCTCGATGTCTTCCGCTCCCATATATACCGTACATTCCATTCCAAACAGCGCCGCTCCCGTTGCTGTCGCTACTCCGTGCTGTCCTGCTCCGGTTTCCGCAATCACCTTTTTCTTGCCCATCCGTTTTGCCAGAAGAATCTGTCCAATGACGTTGTTAATCTTATGGGCACCGGTATGATTCAAATCCTCCCGTTTCAGGTAAATTTTAGGTCCGTATTTAGCAGAGAGATTCTTTGCCAGGTATAAAGGATTCTCTCTTCCCACATATTCTTTCATATAATAATTGTACTCTTCCCAGAAGGAATCATCTGCAATCGCCTCCCGGTACGCCTGTTCCAACTCTGCCAGCGTATTCATTAACGACTCAGACACATATTGTCCGCCAAATTCTCCATACTTCTTATTCTGCTGATTTTCCATATTGCACCATCCTTTATTCTATTTTTCAGGTTCTTATTGTTCCTTGTACACTGTTTTCCACTTCTGCGCTACCGCCCTGGGATTGTCACTTTCCATAAAGGCTCTTCCAATCAACAAGGCATCTACTCCGCACTGCTTTAAAAAGGCAATGTCTTCCTCTTTCGTCACACCACTTTCCGACACAAACACAGTTCCCTCCGGCACCATGGGACGCAATCTTTGGGTATGCTCCAGAGAAATAGTAAAATCCTTGAGATTCCGGTTATTCACTCCGACAATTTTAGGGTTCAACTGCAATGCCCGTTCCATTTCCTTCTCATTGTGTACTTCCAACAGGACATCCAGTCCCAGTTCCGATGCCAGATTATAAAACATCTTCAACTGTGCATCGTCAAGAATTGCCGCTATGAGTAAAACAGCGTCCGCTCCGATGACCTTTGCTTCATAAATCTGGTAAGCATCAATGACAAAATCCTTCCGAAGAATCGGCAGATTAGAAATCTTACGGATTTCTTTTAAATATTGGGCATTGCCATGAAAATAATCCTCTTCCGTCAGACAACTGATGGCATCCACCGATTCGTTGTATTCCGAAATTCTCTGGGTTAAAGGAATTTTCCCATCAATGACGCCCATGCTGGGGGAAGCCTTTTTAAACTCTCCAATAATGGAAAGTCCCTCTTTTTTTAATGCCTCATAAAAAGAGGTGCTGGAACGGGTGCAACTTCGGGCAAGTTCCTCCATCTGGCCTTCTCCACAAACTGCCTTATGTTCTACCAATCGTTTCTTTTTTGCCGCCACAATATAATCCAGTATCATTTTCCATCCCCCTTTCCCTGAATATTTAAAAAGTTCTCAATCATTTTTTTACCATGTTCCGTATAAATGGATTCCGGATGAAACTGAATTCCATAAACCGGAAATTCCCGGTGGGACATCGCCATAATCTCTCCATCTTCCGTCCTGCTGTTCACCACAAGACACTCCGGCAGCGTGTCCTCCTGCACCGCCAGGGAATGGTATCTTGCTACCCGGATGGGACTGGGAATTCCCTCAAACAGCCCGCTTCCATCATGAGTTACAAGAGACTGCTTTCCATGAAACAGGGATTTGGCATAAGTAACAACCCCGCCAAAAGCAGCACCAATGCTCTGATGCCCGAGACAGATTCCCAAAATCGGGTAATCCCGGTACAGTTCCTTCACCACATCCATACAGATTCCCGCCTCACTAGGGCTTTTCGGACCAGGAGACAACACAATATGGTCCGGATTCAGTTCGCGAATTTCTTCTATGGTAATCTGGTCATTGCGCACCACCTTAATATCCGGTCGGAAGATTCCAATATACTGGTATAGGTTATAGGTAAAAGAATCGTAATTGTCAATCAGTAAAATCATGATTTCTTTCCTCCTTCCTCTTTCAAGAGAACCGATGCCAGAGCACCCACTTTATTTTCGCATTCCTGATATTCCTTTTCCGGCACAGAATCTGCAACAATTCCTGCCCCTGCCTGTAAATAAACATTCTCCCCTTTTTTAATCATTGTGCGAATCGTAATACAAAAATCCATATCCCCGGAAAAATCAATATACCCGATCGCTCCACCGTACAATCCCCGGCGCACCGTTTCCAGTTCATCAATAATCTCCATCGCACGGATTTTCGGTGCTCCACTCAAGGTTCCCGCCGGTAAAAAGGAATTCATTAAATCCACCGGATGCATGCTGTTTTTCTGCTTTCCCTCCACAAGAGAAACAATGTGCATCACATGGGAATATTTCTGAATGTCCATAAAGCGTGACACCTTAACCGTTCCAAATTCTGCAATCCGCCCCATGTCATTGCGTGCCAGGTCTACCAGCATAACATGTTCTGCTTTCTCCTTGTCATCGCTGAGCAAATCCTGAATCAGTTCTTCATCCTGCGCTTCATTTTTTCCACGGGGTCTCGTTCCGGCAATGGGACAGGTTTCCACAATTCCCCGTTTTTCTTTTACAATCATTTCCGGAGAACTTCCAATAATCTCAAAGGAAGGAAACCGGAAATAGTACATATAGGGGGACGGGTTTTTTTCCCGCAGCCTGCGGTACAGCGTAAATCCATCTTTTTTTGTCTTAGCCGTCCAGCGCTGGGAAAGCACAGTCTGGAAAATATGTCCTTCCCGAATGTAATGCCTTATTTTTTCCACCTTGCTGCAATACTCCGAAAAGGTATCGGAACGTTTGACAACCACGCCATCCCGCTCCTGATCCAAAGGCTCCGCCTTCAACTGTAAAATTCCCTGACGAACCTCCTGTTCCATCTGGCACAACCGCAAAGAAGCCGACTGCTGCCCTGTTTCGCTGTCCTCCTGGAGTGTTACAAACGTCATCGTTTCCGCTACATGGTCAATGGTAATATATTCTGTCACCAGCATGAGTTGTATTGTATCCAGTCCGATTTCGTCTTCGTTTTCATCCGGCAGTTGTTCCTGGTAACGTACATAATCGTAACCGAAGGCGCCCACCAGTCCACCAAGAAACGGTAACTCCCCTTCTTCTTTGGAGATTTCATACCGGCTGTATAACTCCTTTAGCAATTCCACAGGATTGCCATCCAATTCTTCCACACTGCCATCGTCATACCGAAGGGTAAGTCCCTGGTCTGCTCTGGAAGTAATCACCGCCCTTGGGTTTCTTCCTAAAAATACATACCGCCCATTGTTTTTGTCGTAACTTTCCAGCAAAAAACCGATGCTGTCCCCTACATAACTCCGGTACACATCTACTGCCGTTTCCTCTACAATACTGACCGTTTTTTTGTATGCCCGTTTTCGTATCTGCCCTGCCTGCTCCTGCATTCATGTCACATCCTTTCTTTTTCCAATAAAAAAAGTCCACTGGTTTCCTGCCAGGGACGAATGTATCGTGGTGCCACCCTTATTCACGCTGCTTTGGCAAAAAAATAAGTATCTTCCAAAACCGGAAAATACTTGCCACCGCTTCGCGCCTCATTCTCAATACGGAGATTCCTCTCGATATCTTACCGCTGTAACGTGCGGACACGGCATCGGCTACTCTCATTCACCTTGCATCTCACAAACCCATTCCCATCTGCCTTCCGTACCGGATTCCACCATCCCGGCTCTCTGCAACGTACATCTCAAATGGTACTCTCTTTGCTCACAGATTTTTCAATATCTGTGAGTAGAATACCATCGGCTTTCCCTCTTGTCAAGAAAATTTTTCCTCCAATCCTCTTTATGCCACTATTTTTCCACTATGTAGTAGAGGCGCTGGCTGTCCTCTTTTGCCGGTTCTCTTGTAAAAGCATCATAAATGTGTCTAAGGTGTAGCCCCGACTTTTTTACCGCACGCTCTACCTCCTGGATGTCATAGGCTTTCTGGTAATGAAATTCCGTAAATTTACGCCACAAATCCGCTCCCTGCTCCCGGCAGGGGACAAAGAGGGACAGAGCATATTCATTGATCCGGCTTTCCTCATCGAAACAGTTGTCCCATATAAAACTCACATCCTCCCGATCTTCTGCAAATGTATTGTCACCACAGATTTCCCGGTAAAAGTACGGAGTCTTCATATCAAACACAAATACGCCACCTTTCCTCAGGTAACGTTTTACCCGTTTGCATACCTGACACAAATCTTCCCACCGGGTAATATAGTTCATGCTGTCACACACACTGATTACCGCATCTACCGCTCCCGGCAGCGTCAGCCGGGTCATATCCTGCTCCACATAAAAAACTGGTATTTCCCGGTCTTCTTTCTGCATTGCCATGGCAAGCATTTCTCCGGATTGGTCTATGCCGGTCATCCTATAGCCTTCTTTTGCCAGCAACCGGGTCATATTCCCGGTACCACAGCCCAATTCCACAATCTTTTGTCCCGGAGCAATGCCCCACTCCCGTAGCAGTCCCGTCAAATATTCACACCAGTCTTCATACGGAATATTGTCCATCAACTCATCATACACGCCAGCAAAACTTGTATATGCATCCATTCTCTTTCGCATCTCCCTTTTTATTTCTTCTGTTTTTCTCCATCCTGGTTCGTCACTCTGCGCCGGGATACAATGCCGCCAATCCGTCCCGTTTCCTTTGCAGAAAGAGACTTCCAGCCATTTTCCAGAACCCGGTCATACAATCCCAGTTCCATAGCCACCTCATATTTTAACCGTTCCTCATCACTTAACTCCTCAAAACAGAAATCCTCTGGTGGATTTTTCCTGCTCTTTTTTTTCTCATGATTCCCCATATCGTCACACTCCTATGTCTGTTTATTTTACTTCACCCTAAGTGTGACCATATTTTCTCCTATTTATACCATCTTTTCGCTTTTATTCCAATACAATTTCCTCGCCCAGGAAAAAAGAATACAGAACACAATTCTTCACCGTCTTTCCTGTTAATTGTTCCAACGTCTTTTTGTAATATGCAAGTTGCATGCTATAGCGTTCTTTTAACTTCTCCGGTGCTGTTACCCGGTCTGTTTTGTAGTCCATAATCACCAATGCTCCATCCTCTGTTTCGTAATAAGCATCTATGATTCCCTGCACCAGCACCCGGTCCTTAGACTCTCCCTGAAGAATTACCCCCATGTCTTCCATCACCTCAGCAGCCGGAAAACCTACTACGAATTGTGCCTCTTTTTTTAACTTCTGTCTTTTTGCCGCCTGCACCATTTCCTGTGCCAACCGACTCTCAAAGAAATGACTCACCATTTCCACCGGCAGTGCCTGCCAGATTTCCGGCATACGCCGCTGCTCCATGACACTGCAAACCCGTTCATATTCTTGCTTTGAATAATCCTTTGTAAAATCATACAATTCCATAAATTTGTGAATGTAAGTTCCTCTCTCTGCGCCAGTTACGCCTCCCGGTTCTTCCTTTTCAAACTGGGGTAAGAAGATATTCTCCTCCTCTTCTTCCTCCCGGATTTGCTGCATCCTGTGCTCCTTTAACTGACTCACCGAATATTTCCCAGGCTGATTTACAAAAGCTTCCCAGGAGTAGGATGTCTTCAGTCTTTCCTCCAGTTGCTCCACCTGCTCTTTTGAAATTTTTCCTGCTGCCCTTTGCAGTTCTTCCTCTTTCCACATCCGGTTCACTTCCCCGGTGATTTCCTGTTCCTGAAGTTCCTTTTTTGTCACCCGTTCAAAAGAAAACGCCGCCTTTGGAAAACGATGCTCATCATATTGTGGCACTTCCAACCCGAAACTCCGGTACTGCTCCTGCAATACACTATGATGGCAAAGTGCCATAAGAATCCACTGCAAATAGGATTTTCCCGAATAGACCGCAGCATACCCGTCATGTATCGGAATTTTTGCAAGATACTCTCCCCAGTTTTTTACCGATGCACTAAGAATACATTTGTCTTTTGCCCGGGTCAATGCCACATATAACACCCGCAGTTCTTCTCCCAGCATGTCCTTTCGGGAAAGCAGTGTCAGTACATCCCGCATAATCGTTTTGTGCCGGGTACGCAGCACTGGATCAATCACATTCGGTCCTACTCCCAAATCGGCATGAAGCAGCACATCACTGCGCAAATCTGCTTCGTTAAAAGTTTTTGCCAGTTGTGCAACGAATACTACCGGAAACTCCAGTCCTTTCGATTTATGAATGGACAAAATCCGGACTACATCATCATTCTCACTTAACAGATTCGCCTCACCAAAATCCACTTCATACTGCCTTAACTGCTCAATATAACGTACAAACTGGAACAATCCCCGGAAATTGGTTTTTTCATAGGCATTGGCTTTCTGTACCAGCATCATCAGATTTGCCACTCTTCTCTCTCCTGCCGGCAGTGCACTGACATAATCCAAATATCCACTATCCTCATAAATCAATTCAATCAAATCTCCTACGGAAAGTTCCCGGGCACATTGTACATACCGGTCATAGTCCTGTAAAAAGTGGCACAACCGGGAATACAATCCCGGATTCTGCTCCCGGCTTTCCTCTTTTCCACACCATAAACGAACCCGCTCCAGAATACAGGCATTCTTTTCTTCCCGGGTGTCACAGACTAACTGTGCCAAATCTTCGGCACTGCAATCACCAAAATAGTTTCGCAACACGCTGGTCACAGCAATATCTTCGGTCCCGTTGTTCAGTGCTTTTAAATAACTCAAAATCGTCTGTACTTCTGTAGTGGAAAAATATCCTTTACTGCTTTCCAGAAAAGAAGGGATTCCCGCATCATTCAAAACCTGTTGCAACGTTTCTGCACCACTGGAAGGAGAACGCAGCAAAATCACAATATCCCGGTAAGTTACCGGACGATACTGCTGGGCATCCGGTCCGGGAAGGTGGGTATCCCTCACCAACATGGGGTGGTCGGGATTCATCATATCCTTAATTTTCGCCGCTATCATCCGGGCTTCTTCCCGCAACAGTTCTGTTTTTTCTCCCCCTTCCTCTCCGGCATTTTCCGTATCCTTTTCCTCTTCCCCATCATAGAGCAGCAATTCTGTGTCATGGTCATAAACATATTCTTCCGCCAGTTCTCCCTCTTTGTTTAACTGGGGGACAGGGAAAGAAGCACCTGCTTTCAGGGCGGCTTTTTTGTCATACTCCACCCCTCCGATTCGTTCTTTCATAATATGGTAAAATAAATAATTGATGCTTTCCAGCACATTCTCACTACTTCTAAAATTCCGGTCCAGTTCGATTTTTACCCGCTGTTCCTCCTGGTCATTTCCGGAAAAAGAAGCAAACTCCTTATATTTTCCAACAAATAATTCCGGACGTGCCATGCGGAATCGGTAAATGCTCTGCTTCATGTCCCCCACCATAAACATGTTATTCCGGGCAACCGAAGAAAGGATAGCCTCCTGCAAATAGTTGCTGTCCTGGTACTCATCCACCATAATTTCCGCATACTCCTGGGAAAGTTTCTCCGCCACATCGCTGGGGGCAAAAGATCCATCCTCCTGCTTTTGGGTTAAAATCGCCAATGCCATATGTTCCACATCAGAAAAATCCGCTATCGCCTGCTCCCGTTTCGCCTTTTCATAAGCCTTCCGGAATTTCACACTCAGACTCAGCAACTCTTCCATATCCGGAATGACAATCTGGCGCTCCTGCTCCAGCACTTCTCTGTCAATCTGAAAATAGCGCTGCTCAATCTGTTTTTTTACCAGTTCCTTGTATGCCTCCCGTTGCTGCCGCAACTGCTCTCCCTCTTCTTTTTCCATACTCTTTTTGTAAAGCACAGCGTATTTTTCATGCGCCTTTACCCGACGAAAAACCTGGTCGTAATCTTTATTTTGACAGGCTGTAAACAGTTCTTCAAAATAGTCCAAATCCGATTGCAGTGTCGCCATTATTTTGTCATCGCCGCCATGTTCCCGGGCATAGTCCATGGCATCTCCCACTTGCGTCAATACTGATTCCAGCAGTGCTTCGCAATGTTCCAGCACAATCTCATACCAAATTTCGGAATCGTTCAATAGACGAATGCTATCTGCAATCCATGCATCCGGGTCCGGGTGCGCAATCTGGAATTGATGTAACTGCCAAATCAAGGTTTCAATTTTTTTGTCATCCCGACCAGGAGCGTAACATTCTACAAAGTGAAGGAAACGCTCTTCTCCCTGTTCGTATTCCTGTTCCAATAACTGCTCCATCACTTCTCCCCGGAGTATGGACAGTTCTGCTTCTTCTGCAATACGGTAATTCGGTTCCACACAGAGTTTCATAAAATATTGCCTTACAATATCGGCGCAAAAACTGTCAATTGTAGAAATCTGTGCCTGGTAGACAAGGGTCGCCTGACGATGCCAAAATTCCCTTTTGCTCTCCTCTTCTCTAGAGTCCATACCGTTCAGGCGCTGCTGAATCGCCGCACCAATCCGCTCCCGCATCTCTGCCGCCGCCGCTTTCGTGAAAGTTACAATGAGGAAACGGGAAATATCCAGTTCTTCCTGTTCCATCCGGCATAGAATCCGCTGTACCAGCACCCAGGTTTTACCGGACCCGGCTGCCGCAGACACAAGAATATCCCGGTCCCTCGCCTTTGTCACCTGTTCCTGTTCCTCTGTCATCTGCACTTTGGTCTCTGCTGCCATTATTGTTCACCTCCCTGAAAACTGTTCTCCTCTTTCGTTTCCAAAATCCGCAGTCCCTGCCGGTTGCGCAAATCAAACTGGCAGACAGAACCATAAGGACAGTACATACAAGGCCGTTTTCCTTTATACTCGTAGGGATTGACCGCCACTTCTCCACCAACCATCTGATTACCCAGTTCCCGTATTTTGTTCTCTGTATAATAAAGCAGTTGGGAAATCTGTTCTTCGCTCTGGCATCTGCTGTTTTTGGAGAGCGTACCATCCTTGTTAAAAGACACTGATACACTTTCATATCGGTAAGCCCCCTCCTCATGCCGTTCCAGATTGAAGAGTACCGCCGGGTCATCGCTCACCAGACCATTCATGGCAAAGGAGCGCACCGTATCCCTCGCCACTTTTTCTCTGCGCCGTTTCCCTTCCTCTGCATCTGTCCGGTACAGGGTCAGTTCGTGTTCCATTACCGGGTCCTGAATATGGTAGTACAAAGCTGCCGCTGCAACCCGTTCTCCCTCTGCCGGGTAATATTTTTTTGCCACCATCATATAGGTGAGCAACTGTATCTGCAAACCATAATAAACCTTTGTCAAATCCAGAGAAGCATTTCCTGTTTTGTAATCCACTACCTTCAAATAGACTCTGGGAATCCCCTGAGGCGTATCCTCCCGAAACACATCCAGCCGGTCAATGGTTCCCTTTAACACCAGTTCTCCGAATTCCCCGGAGGATTCTTTAAAATCATCACCTAAAGAATATACCGGACCTTCTATGTCTCCTTGTGGACCAAAGGTCAATTCAAAGGCTTCCGGCACAAAATTACCCAGTTGCAAATGATGACACAATACCTTCATCGTCCGTTTTGCCATGCGCTCTATCGTATGAATCATATATTGGCTTCGAGCCCCATCCTCTGTAAAGTCATATCCTTCCTCTTCCAGTGCCTCGGTTACACACTGCTCTGCCAGAGTGAGAATGTCTTCCTCCGACAGCGTCTCATAGGACAACTGCTGCTGTTTCACCCGGCTGCCAAACAATTCTGTCACTTTATGAAGAATCGTACCAAAGTCCATACTCTCAAAACGGTACTCCTCCCGCTCCTGAAGATGGAGTCCATATTTGAGAAAATGAGCAAAAGCACAGGATGCATACTGTTCCAGCCTTGTCACACTCAAAGAAATCCGGTTTCCAAACAAGCGCAGTGCCAATTCCGTGGACAGCGGCTTTTCCAGATTTGTGTGGTAAAATCCCTGTCTCCACTTTTGCAGTACGGGTTCATACTCCGGCTTTTCCCTGCACAGACGGTACAGCGTGAGAAACGTATCCTGCTCCTTATTGCTGTTCTGTTTGGAAAATTCTTTCATGCCCTGAATCAAATAGGGATACATAGTAGCAGGCGTTTTTAAATAGACCTCTGTTTCCAGTACCTCTTTTGGAATTCCGGGCAATATCTCAATCACCCGGTTTACCAGGTAAGCGGGGCGCAAAGCCGTCGCTGCACAATCCATCCGGGAATAGGAAAGAATCAACTGGTCACAGGGTTTTGTCAAAATAAGGTACAGGTAAAACTGCTCCTGGTATGCTGCCGTAACTGAATCCGGTGCCAGTTCTACCGGACATTCCCGCAAATGCATACGATCCCGGTCAGTGAGCAAATTCGGAGAGGAGTGACTGGAAGGCACATTCGTGTCATTCAGCCCCATAACAAACAGCACCTTTATCTGATTCAGACGGGTCCGCATAAAATCTCCCACCAAAACCTGATCCATCGTAGGGGGCACCGTTCCAATGGACAAATCCGCCAGCCCTGCATCCAGAATAGATGCCAGTTCCAGATTAGACAACTCCCGTTCCTCCCCGAGAATATCCGAAAATTTATTCAGCAATTCCAATATAGAGTCATAAATATGCTCCCATGTTTTTGCCAGAACAAACTCGCCCTGCTGGCGAAACTGCTGTGAGCGCTGGTTTAGTTGTTTTTCATACTGCATTCGCTCCATATAGTTTTGAATTGCCCGGATTTTTTCTTTCATCTTACTGTTTTTTTCCATGGCGCGCTGCAACGGAATCAGGCATTCCATGACCCGGACCCGCAAAGTATTTACCTCAAGCAGTAGTAGTTCCCGTCGTTTCTCCTGTTTCTGCCGGATGGCAGCATCCTTTCCCCGAACCCAGTAACTCTTTGGAATTCTTACAAATCCCTCATTCCACGCCTTTTTTCCCACCGTATTTGTCGCCATAATATAGTTGTCCAGAATCTGGGCTTCTTCTTTTGTGATTCCCGCCAGACCCGTATTCAAATACCGCATCATACGGTCATAGGTATACCCCTGCTGCCCCCGGCACACAATGGCAAGAGCCGCCCGAAGCGCCTCTACATAGGGATGGTTCATCACCCGATTATTATGGTCCAGAAAACAAGGGATTTCATACTGCTGAAAAATACGCCGACAGAGTTCTCCATATTCCTCCTCATTAGCACTGACCACAGCAATCTCCCGGTAACGATATTGCTCCTTGTCCACCAGGTCCCGAATCCGGGCAGCAACCCCATGCACCTCCGCCCGGGTGCTTTTTGCCTCCCACAGCCTGACATGTTCTACCGCACCATTATATGCCTTCGCCTGTCCCCGGAACAGATTGGCCTCCAACGCCTCCAAATCCGGTGTTTTTGCAAACCGTTTTACCGGTTTATCCCACAAAAAAATGCGTTCCAGTCCATTTTTCTCATCCACATGGTCTTCCTTTACCACTTTTGCATAACAAGTCAACAAGTGTTGGTATGTGTCCCGGCTCAACTGAAATAAATCCTTTCTCCCTTTCCTTCGGTAAAAAGCGGTTTCATCCATGGTAATGGTCACATAGCAATGGCTTCCCTGCTCCATAAGACGGGAAATCACCCGGTATTGAAGCGGAGTAAACCCGGTAAATCCATCAAAATAAAAGGAAGCATCCCAAAGCAGCCGGGACTGCTCTGCCACTTCACAAAATACGTCCAGAAGCTGCTCTGCCACCTGGTACTCCTGACCCAGAGCCAGCGAAAACTGCTGGTAAATCAAAAATATATCTTTTAGTTTGTATTGCAGCACGCTTCCCTCTTCCACGGAGGAAATCATCCTTTCCAGTTCTTCCCCATGAACCTCATACTGGTAAAATTCCGAAAGAACAGATTTTACCTGGTCCAGAAATCCCATTTTGTCTTTCATGTTCCGGTAAATCTTAAGCTGCTCGTCCACTTCTCCTAAAACCCGGCGCAACAACATACTCTTTCCATGATCCTCCAACACCATGGACAAATTGGTTCCCAGTTCCTCAAAAATTCGGTAACCAAGCCGCATGAAACTGACAATATCAATATTCAAAGTACCGTGGCACTGGGAGCGCTCCACAATGTCCCGCTGTGCCTGCATGGTAAACTGCTCCGGCACAACTAAAAAGTACTGTTGGTCCGCATGCTCCTGCGCCTCCTTGAGAAGACTGTCATATAACACAGTGGACTTCCCGCTGCCACTGTTTCCTATAATCAAATGCAATCCTTTCTGCATATCACCACTCCTTATATTCCAGATTTCAGTCATAAAATACCATCGCCCGCATAAATTATACTAATAACAATCAGGAGGATACCATGGAAAATAAGACAAAAATCGTATTATTACAGGCAAAAGAATTAATTTATACCGGAATCTTTGTCATTTTAGGAATCGTTTTAATTATTGTGCTGGTCAGCATGTTTGCTTCGGGCAAAAACAAGAGCGACTCCGCAAAAGCCATATATGAACCGGGAACCTATACATCCTCCATCGCACTGGGAGAATCTTCCTTCCAGGTATGTGTTACCGTATCCGAAAATAAAATAGAAAACGTAACCTTTGACCAGTTGGATGAAACCGTAACCACTATGTATCCACTGCTAAACACCGCTCTGGACCGGGTCAACGAACAAATCAAGGAGACGGGGTCCATCGATTCCATCGCTTTTGAGACTGATTACCAGTACACGGGAACCGTGGTCAAACAGGCGATTGAAGCGGCACTAAAAAAGGCTAAAAAATAGATTCTATCTTCTCCTTCAGCCATTCTCCCCGCTGTCTCCACAAATGGCAATTCAGTACTTTACAGCGTGCTTTCTGACTTAACGGGTAAAGCGTTTCCGGATGTTTTAACAAACGCTCTACCCGTTTTGTCATGTCCTCTAACGAGAGCAAATCATAAAACAGAATATCCTCCTCATCCCGGAACGTTTCTTCCAAATACCGGCTGGAATCCGTCAGGCTCACACTTCCGTTTGCCATAGCATTAAAAATCCGGTCATGGGCTCCATCCCGGAACCAGGGCATCACATTCAGAGAAATCCGGGAACGCTGCATCTGCTTTATACATTCCAAAGAATCCACCGGACCATGACAAATCAGCCCTTCCTGATGGGAACAGGAAAAATTCTCATAGCCGTGTCCATATACATGCACAGTGCGCCCACTCTCAATCAAACTCTTCAGCACCTGCTGCCGTTCGTAAAACCGCAGGTATAAATCCATAAAATTCAAATGTTGAAAACAGAGCCGCCACTCTTTCCGGGACAACTGCCCCATTTCCCGGATGCAGTGACGTTTTGCCACTTCAATCAAAGTACGCTGTGGATGGCATAGCAGTTCATTGAGAATTCCCCTGTAAAAAGCAGTGTATTCCTCATTAATCCGGGTAATATAGGGTTCGTATTCCGCGGGATCATTGTAATTACCCACAAACAATAATTCTACCGGACGGTTGGCAAGCCACTCCTCCACAGTCTCTTCTTTGCCACAATCAAGACTGGTCCCCGCCAGAGGAAGGAATCCCAGCGTAGAAATCTCCGGGTAATATTCTTTTAAGTATTTTTCATGGTCCCGGTCAATACTAATCTGGTAATACCAATCCGGCAATTGGTCATACCGCTCGCTATAATACAACGGATGGTCTACAACAATATTCACGCAGGGAATTTTGTACTGCTCCCACAAATACCCCCGTCTCTCATCATATACACCCGACTCCCCGGACAAGCCAAGAAAATTAAAAGTGAGTACACAAGTATTCCGAGGTTTTATAAACCGGCGCAGACGCCTGGCACAAAGTTCCTCCTGGCGTAAATCATACCAAAATATATTCCATCCCTGTTCCTCAAAATACGCTGCCAACTGTCGGCTGAAAAATGTCAGCGTCTCCACACCGCCACAAAACATAATTAACTTTGGCATCTATGGCTCCTTTCTAGCACTCCAGTTCATCCATCTCTTTCATCCAGATTCCCACGCTGGCATCACTGGGCATGCGCAAATCTCCTCGCGGTGACACGGCAACGGAACCTACTTTGGGACCGTCAGGAATACAGGAACGCTTGAACTGCTGGGCAAAAAATCGCCAGTAAAAAGTTCTCATCCATTTATAAATCACCTGCTTGTCATATTCCCCTTCAAAAGCATCACAGGCAATTCGGAATAACTTTTTCGGCGGAAATCCAAACCGAAGTATATAATACAGGAAAAAGTCATGCAGTTCATAGGGACCTACAATGTCCTCTGTTTTCTGGGAAATCTGACCTTCACTGGGAGGTAGCAATTCCGGGCTGACCGGAGTATCCAGAATATCCAAAAGCACCTGGTTCAATTCCGGGCTGTTACAAGTATCTGCATAGTAGCGCACCAAATGCCGCACCAGAGTCTTTGGCACAGAGGCATTCACAGCATACATGGACATGTGGTCTCCGTTATAAGTTGCCCAGCCCAGTGCCAGTTCTGACATATCTCCTGTTCCAATTACCATACCATTGTTCTGGTTTGCCACATCCATTAAAATCTGGGTCCGCTCCCGTGCCTGACAATTCTCATAAGTCACATCCTGTACTGACGGGTCATGTCCAATGTCTTTAAAATGTTGTTCCACAGCAGCAGTAATATTCACTTCCAGCAAAGTGGCACCCAGCCGCTTTACCAGTTCACAGGCATTGTGGTAAGTACGGTCCGTAGTCCCGTAACAGGGCATCGTAATGCAGGTAATCTGTTCCCGGTTCAAACCCAGCATGTCAAATGCCCGGACAGTTACCAGCAGCGCCAGGGTAGAATCCAGACCGCCCGAAATACCAATCACTGCCGACTGGCAGTTCGTATGGGCAAGCCTTTTCTTCAATCCCATGGACTGCAATTTTAAAATCTCATCACAGCGCAGTTCCCGTTCTGTCTTATTTCCAGGTATAAATGGAGTTCTGGGAAAGGTGCGGGTCAACTCCGTTTCTTTTTTCTTCATAGTAAAGAAAATTCTCCGGTAAGATGCACTTTTTCCAGAAACAAAAGTAGTCATCCTTCTCCTCTCTGCCTGCAGTTTGTACACATCCAGTTCACTGACTATCATCTGGTTACAGAACCGCTCTGCCTCTTTTAAAACAGAACCATTTTCGCATATCATATTATGGGCGCTGTACACCACATCCGTCGTGGATTCTCCCTCACCACAATCCGCATAAACATAGCCGCAGAGCAATCTTGCCGACTGCAACGCAACCAGATTTCTGCGGTAGGCTTCTTTCGTAGTCGTCTCCACACTGGCAGAAGGATTCACCAGAATTGTAGCCCCTGCCAAGGCATGCTCCACTCCGGGTGGAGCAGGCACCCATAAATCCTCGCAAATTTCACATGCCAGAACCATCTCCGGCAATTCCCTGTTTTCAAACAGAAGGTTGCGCCCCATAGGAACCGAATACCCATCCAGAAAAACTTCTCCCATATTCTCTTCTCCCGGGGTAAAATGTCTTCCTTCATAGAATTCAGAATAGGTGGGCAGATTGGTCTTAGGCACCAGTCCCAGCACTTTTCCCTCATACAAAAAGGCAGCGCAGTTATACAACTTACCGTTATGACAAAAAGGCAGTCCCACTACAACCAGCATTTCCCAGGCAGCCGACTCCTTTGCAATGGTGAGAAGTTCCTTCTTTGCCTGCTCCAATAACAACTGCTGTAAAAACAAATCCCCACATGTATACCCAGTAATACATAACTCTGGCAGCACCAGCAACTGTACCTGCTGCTGTGCCGCCTCCTCAACACATTTCATAATCGCCTGCCGATTTGCCGCAGGATTTGCCACTGTAATCTCAGGAGTTGCCGCTGCAACCTTAATAAAACCATCTCTCATGTTTCTGACCTCACTTGCTCTGTCACTTTCAGTTTTTATTTACAAACCTTTATTCAATATTGACATATATTCTATATTTTATTATACTTATTTACATTTAGCAATACAAAGAATTTATACGGGTTGTAATACCAGAAAAAAAATGCGTTCGAACGAAAGCGCAAAAAGGAGCACACTCTATGTCTGAAAAAAATAAAGGAATCCTGTACATTTTATGTGCAGCATTCTGTTTTGCATTGATGAATCTGTTTGTAAAAGCCGCTGGTGACCTGCCTTTTTTTGAAAAGGCTTTTTTCCGCAATGCTGTCGCCATCTTTTTTTCCTATGGCGTTCTTTTAAAAAATAAAATTCCACTAAAATGTGGAAAGGGAAATGGCTTGCTTATATGCGGCCGGGCGGTCTTCGGTACCATTGGTATTTTCTGCAATTACTATGCCATTGACCAGTTAAATATTTCCGATGCCTCCATGCTCAACAAACTGTCTCCCTTTTTTGCGATTCTGTTTTCCTGTTTTCTGTTACAGGAACGGGCAAAGGGCTACCAGATTGGATGTGTCGCCGCGGCTTTATTTGGCACGCTGTTCATTTTAAAACCGGGAACCGAAAATCTGTTGTCTTTTCCTGCACTCATCGGTGTGTGCGGCGGTGCCGGAGCGGGAATGGCATATACCTTGCTGCGCAAAGCCACCAGCCGTGGCGTTGCCGGACCCTTCATTGTGTTCTTTTTCTCTGTCTTTTCCTGCCTGTGCTGCCTGCCTTTTTGCATATTCTACTACGAGCCCATGAATTTAAAACAATTAGCGCTTCTACTTCTGGCAGGTCTGAGCGCCACCGGAGGACAGTTTTCCATTACAGCTGCCTACAGCCATGCTCCGGCGCGGGAAATCTCCGTCTACGACTATTCCCAGGTTCTCTTTGCCGGCATTCTGGGTTTTGTGTTTCTTAATGAACTGCCCGACCTGTTCAGTTATATTGGCTATGCCATTATAATCGGCGCTTCTATTTTCATGTTCCTGAAAAATCAGAAACATGCCCATGCTACCTGAATTGAATCTACTGTTTTATATATCTCTGGTTTTTACTTTTCGGTTTATCCGGTAATGTCATCCTAACAACACCTAATTCTATCGCCGGATTTATATAATTTTTACGGAGAGTTTCCTTTGATCTCAGACCAAGCAATTCCATAATCTTGTTTGAAGTATAGGGAATATCATACTCCATAACTTCAAGCATACGCTTTACATACTCTGATGTATTCGCATTTTCTTTATTTACCTGCAAAATAACTTCATCTAACACTTGGTCAATCATCTCTAACATAAATTCAATAAAAACATCAGAAGTGCCATTAACATGACATTTAGCTATTGCATCATAATATTCTGACTGGAATCTTTGAATTTGACTTTCTAACGGAATGAATTCAAATACACTTCGCCATCTATATAAAATAACTGTATGCCATAATCTTGCTATTCTTCCATTTCCATCAGCAAACGGATGAATAAAGACAAATTCATAATGAAAAATTGCTGACATAATGAGCGGGTGTACAATTCCTTCATTCTTCTTAACCCATGATAATAAATTTTTCATCAACTCACTTACCATGTTGGCCGGTGGTGCTACAAAAATGCATTTATCACCAGAAAAAACTCCTTCTTCGCCTTTTCTAAAGACTCCTGATTCATTTACCGTTCCATGAGTCATGATACCATGAAATTTTTTTAATTCAGCAATACTCAAAGGATTAATTTCTGATATTTTCTCATACGCGGCATACGCATTCTTAACTTCTTGTATTTCTTTTTGATCCCCTAAGACCAAATGACCATTAATAACATCTCTCACTTCAGAAAGAGATAAAGAATTTGCCTCTATTTTCAACGACGAATGAATGGAGCGAATCCTATTATTCCTTCTTAAGTGTGGTTTTGACTCCAATTCTTTGTGACTGATGATTTTGCCAACCTTTTCAGATATATCAGAAACAAGTTCAAGCATTTTATTTGAAATAGTATATGGTGGAACATAATTACTCATTTATATATTGTCACCTCATCTTACTTATTATCTTGCTTACTATCTTACTCGTTTTTCAAATATTTATCAACAACAACATATGAAAATCTTCAACCTCAAGATTGTAAACCGTTATTGCCTTACTTAACTTCTCCGTTGTATTTGCAAGAACCGTCACAATCCTTCCATCACTGGTATGTAACTCATCTCCTTCATGAATCTCTGCTGCTGCGACCCATCCTCTATCTTCTACATAGAATGGATGATTCCCTGTTGTGTCAATGTTTTGATCTTCATCCAGTTTCCCATCGGTTTTTATATGTGTCAGTTCCGTTGCTTCCTTGACATAAACTTTTCGAACCTTCTTATATTCCTGCTCTCCTGTTTCTACATTCTCTGCAAGTACATAATCCCCTTCTTCGATTTCCTCGATTCTCACAAAACCTTCTTCGGTTGCTACAACAGTATCTCCTGTAAAACATTTACAACATAAGGAACCTAACGCACATGCCGCCTGCATCATATCACTTATGACTAAAGAAGTATCTCCACTGTTGATATGACACCAAGTTTTAGGTTACCATCCACTATAATTTTTCTTGTAATGGTTTTTCGGTTACCGCCAAAATCTTCTGCCAATAATCTAATCTTATAGACACCATTTTCCATAGTTGTTGTATCAAGACGTCCCAATACATCTTCTTCGATATTTTTTGTTCCCGTAGCAAATGTTGTCCAAGTATCCTCTCCACTTAACTGGTAAGATAGCGTATAAGACTTTAGTTCTTTTTTGCAAAAAAAACAGACGTCAATCAAACGATTGACGTCTGTCCACTCCTTGTCTTCTACTTCTATCCAATTACCTGCTGCATATCATAAAGTCCCGGTCCCTTACCTGCCAGATATTTTGCAGCCTGTACTGCACCTTTGGCAAATACCGCTTTGGAGTATGCAGTGTGCTTGAATTCAATTACTTCATCGGTACCTGCAAAAATCACTTCGTGTTCCCCTACAATGGTACCTCCCCGCACAGCAGAAATACCAATCTCCTTTTGGGGACGTTTCTCTCTGCGGTCGCTCCTGTCATAACAGTATTCATATTCATTCTGCAATGTCTCATTGATGGAATCTGCCAGTGCCAACGCTGTACCTGAAGGAGCATCTACCTTCTTGTTGTGGTGCTTCTCCACAATCTCAATATCAAATCCCGCATTGGCAAACACCTGGGTTGCCGTCTTTACCATTTTCAGCAACGTATTGATTCCAAGAGACATATTGGCAGAGCGAAGTACTGCTACCTTTTTGCTCGCCTCTTCTACATGCTTTAACTGTTCTTCGCTGAGCCCGGTGGTACAAAGAACCACCGGAATCTGTCTTGTCACCGCATATTCCAGCAAATCATCCACTGCTACAGCTGCAGCAAAATCTACAATTGCATCCGCAGTAATATCACAGTCATGAATATTGGTAAACACCGGGTATGTGTTGTCCCGGTTGTCTGCCACATCGATTCCTGCCACAATCTCTGCATTTTCATCTTCTTTTACAATATTGGTAATGACCTGCCCCATATGTCCGTTGCAGCCATGCATAATCAATCTTGTCATCGTCCTTCGTCCTTTCCAAACCTTTGTATTCCGGCTTTTTTCCTACAAAATGCCCTGTGCCTGCAAAGCCGCCTGTAAACGCTTTACATTCTCCGGCTCCATCTCGGTCAGCGGACGACGCAGCGTGCCACCACAAAGTCCCATCAGTTCTGCTGCTTTCTTAACCGGAATCGGATTCACCTCACAGAACAGTGCCTGACACAACTCATGCAACTGTAACTGCAACTGCAGTGCCTTCTCTGTATTTCCATTTAAGTATTCCATAACCATATCATGGGTCTGTCTCGGTGCCACATTACTCAATACGGAAATAACACCCTTTCCACCCAGTGACAGTAACGGAATTACCTGGTCATCATTACCGGAGTAAATGTCAATACATCCCTCTGCCAACGCTGCTAAAGTAACTACCTGGGAAATATTTCCACTGGCTTCCTTGATTGCCACAATATTGTCCACATTCTTCGCCATATCCACTGCCGTCTGGGGAAGAATATTACATCCGGTCCGGCTCGGAACATTGTAGAGAATCATGGGCAAATCCACTGCTTCTGCTACCATAGTAAAATGTTCTTTTAATCCTTTCTGGGTTGCCTTGTTATAATATGGGGTAACTACCAGTAATGCATCTGCTCCCGCTTTATATGCCTCCTTGGACAAATAAATGGCAGTGTCAGTACAGTTGGAACCAGTTCCGGCAACTACCGGAACCCGCTTATTCACATGAGACACGCAGGCACGGATGGTTTCAATATGCTCCTCATGGGTCATAGTAGCCGACTCACCGGTAGTTCCGCATATAATAATACTGTCTGTACCATTCTCAATCTGGAAATCAATCAATTCATTCAGTTTGTCAAAATCAATTTCTCCATTCTCTTTAAACGGCGTAATCAACGCTACACCTGCTCCTGTAAAAATAGCCATAATTATGACCTCCCTTTCTGTCCCTTTCGGACTCCTTCAATTTTTAAAATTGCCTAAAATACTTTTTTCATCGGTCATAAGAATTTCCAAAAACCAATAAAAAAAGCCAGCATGGAAAATGCCGGCTATCGCTCATATAAAATCGTTAGCAGCACTCCACCTAATTCTTAGATGACAGTCATATAGTTATTCACTATATGCCCAGACAGTATAACTTGGAGATTATACCTCTTCGGCATTCCACCCTTTCTGATTACATCCTCTGTACTCCAATACATCCATAATCCTACTAATGAGTAATGCACCTCTACTATGAATATGCAGTTGTATATATAAGACATAATACCCCTGTATGCAAGTATTGTCAACCCACAATTCCAGAAATCTATTCTTCCGTCATTTTCAAGGTTTTGATTTCAAACACGTCACTCACATAAGAGGTCAGTTCCATCGGCATGTTCCGTCCGGTAAGAATCAATTCCATATCATCATCTTTTGCCTCAATCAGCCGGATGACATCCTGCATTTCAATAATGTGGTTATCTACCAATCCCAGAATCTCATCCACTACCAGCAAATCACATTCCCCGGTAACCAGAACCTTTTTCACATAATTCAGTCCATTGCGGATGTTGGAGTCTTCCTCCATCTGCTCCTCTTTACTCAACTCAGAATACATACACGCATTGCTCTCAAAACGGAATACCCGGATTTCCGGCTCCAGGCGCTTTAAGCATTCCAGTTCATCCATATTGCTTCCCTTCAGGAACTGTACAATAATGACATCCTTTCCCATACTGGCATATTTAATGCACAAACCAATGGCAGCATTGGACTTGCCTCTTCCATCACCACAATACACCTGAACATGATTACTAGACATTTCTCTCTCTCCTCTTAACCTTTCCATAAACAGGTATCTCTCACAACCTCACTGATTCAAATCACCCCATTCTATCACATAATTTCCAAATATGCAAATGAGGCTCCCAAAGGCGCCTCATTAAGCATTTTTATTCTTCTTCCTCATAGCATTCTATCTTACTGACCGATATCTCATAAGCAACCCGGTTGACTACCTCATCCTCACCAATTTTCTTCTGGTACTGGCGACTCTGAATCCGTCCCCACAACTGGATACGGGCACCCACTTCCAGGTTTCCGGCAAACCGAGCATTTCTTCCCCAGCAAATACAAGGAATATAATCGGACTTGCCATAAGCCCGGTTCACTGCCAGCAGCAAATCGGCAATCTCGCGTCCCAGAGGCGTCATGCGGTAAATCGGTTTCTTACAAATAAATCCATCCAGAAAAATCTGATTGGGTTTTACATATTCCTCGTCCTCATCCATAAATCTTACCTCTCTGGCAAACAGAGACAGAATCAAACGATTCTTATAATCTTCATGCTTATTATAAGAACGGAACTGTCCTTTGACTTCCAACCGCCATCCCCGGTAATCCTCCTTTACATTTATAATCCGCTCTGAAATCATTACAGGAATGATGTCATACGCATCGGAGAGACGGTCCACTTTCAGTTCCACGTTATAAAAACCTTCACCATACAATTCATGGCTAAATGTAAATTCGGATACAATCTCCCCCGCTACAACCGCCTGGTTGTTCTGAAATACTTTTTCTGTCATTGTCTTTTCTCCCTTCTGACTGTATATCTGAAAATTATTCTATAATTATACCTATGCATAGAACCCCTTATTTAGAATCGGAATCTACCCGTTTCTCAGTTTCTTCACATATGCCGGTATATTCTATTAATCTCTCATACATAGTTTGGGCATATTCATTCTGTCCTTCAATATGCATTATAAGATTATATTTTGTAGTTATAATATGAAGCATATAATAATCCATGTCGGGACGCACTCTGGAAAGAGAAACATCCTTTACTTCATCATAGGGAATTGCAATATTCTTATTCCGGGTTGTCAGTTCCAACTGCTGCGGAGTAATCTTATATGTAACATCATAAGCAGTAATTCCAAAGGACTGCCGCACATAAGTTACCCCCACAAAAAGAAATACTATCGCGATTGCCATAGTAATAAACCGTAGCCCGGTCACCCCTGTATGCATTACATGAAATAAATACGCGAGCGCTCCTATTGTAAAAATCATACCAATTATGCGTATCCCAATTCGGTAAGACCGTCTTCTTCTGGATGTGTATTCCACTTGCTTCACCTCATAACCATTCTTTTGTAG
>JAQXNR010000116.1 GCA_029098105.1 Lachnospiraceae bacterium | reverse complement strand
TTGTGATCCAGAGTTGCCTGAAATTCTATGATGATGTTCTCCACCTTACAGATGTTGTCATGTGCTTTTTGGATATTCTTTTCTTTCACACCTTCAATCGCTTTATTGCAAAACTTAATTGCTCCTTCATAAAGCATCAGTGTCAACTCTGCTGGAGATGCGGTCATTACCTTATTTTGTCCGTATATCTGTGCTGCATTTCTATAAGCCATTCTGTCTTCCTCCCTTAATCACTATCCTCACTTCTAATAACCGGATGTTGTACTGTTAAATCCCAGCGAAGATGCTGTTGACTGTAACTTGGACAGTGCCACCTCCATGTTACTGAACTGCTTATAATATTTATCCTGAAGTGTTTTCAATTTCTCCTGTAATGTACTAATCTCATCGTCGTAATCGGAAATCTGGCTCTTCATACTCTTGTCATTATAAATCGTCTGAGTACTGCTCAACTTAGAAGTACCCATCATTTTACCGAGGCGGTTATAAAGGTTTGTTCCAATCTGTGCAAAAACATTCATCACAGCATCCGGATCCTCTCCCAGAGCTTCCTTTAACTTATTGGTCTTGGCAGCATACTCCGGATCATCCGCATCTCCGTTAATGTGCAGCAAACCATACTCATCCCAGTTACCGGTACAAACACCAAAGGAAGAAAGAGAATACCGTTTCTCTTTTCCATCCTCACCAGTAATAGTTACACTCTTTGCCAATTCGCTGCGCATATTGGTCATAACATTATTCAATTGAGAATCCCTACGAAGCAAAGCAGATTTCGCTTTCTTCTCCCACTTGTCAATCTGACTATCCGTCATCTCCGCCTCTTCTTCATCCGTCAATGGCTCGTATGTTGTCGCATCTGCATAATACTGTTCTGACATATCTGCAACCAGATTGTTATATTCCTTAATAAACTCTTTAATCATGTCATATACGGCGTCTGTGTCATTTGCCACAGTAACAGTCAGTTCCTCTCCAGGATCTGCCGCCTCAGTAGTAATCGTCAGACCTAACGAACTTACCTTAACATCATTGGTACTGGAAGTAAGTACCGCACCATTCAATTCAATCTCCGCATCTGTTGCTGTCTTGCGGGACATAACTGCATTGCCAGTATATAAACTATTCTCAGTCAATCCTAACTTCTGCAATGCTTCCAGAGAACCATTGCTTCCCGCACTTTCCAGTGTAAAATTATTCTCTGCTCCAGTCTTGGAAGAAGTCAGGAAAAATCTCTGGTTCGTTGCATCAAAAGAGGCATTCACCGCCCCGCCAGAAGCATCTTTAATCGCAGAACAGAACTGATCCATCGTTTGGTCCTCATAAATCTTTAATGTGGTAGTCTTAGCAGAGGAGCCAGTTCCCATCACCAGATTATATTCCAAATAACGCTTTCCATTCTCGCTGTCTACCTGAGCATTGTTGTCAAAAGTATCTGCTAAAAATTCGGAAATTGTGCTCTTTCCGCTGAGACTGGTATCTGCTACCTGGTAACGGAAAGACTTTTCTGCAGTTACGCTGGTATTGTAAACATATTTCCCATCCGAATCATTCTGTGTAGCACTAACCGCTACATCCACTTTGCCAGAGACATCTGTTTTCATTCCCAATGCCTGCAGGGCATCGTCTCCGGTCACCTGGTATGTTCCATAAGAATCTTTCAAACTTCCATCTGCGTTCATCGTATACCCTGCAGTATTATTAAACTGAAGGGCTCCATCCTTCATGCTTACTGTAAGACCTGTGAAACCTGCATTTTTTAACTCGGTATTGATGTCTGCCACCGAACTGGAATCGGTAAAAGTATATTGCAACTGCACCGCAGTTCCTGCATCCAGCACTTCATTTGCGGAATACTGGCTTCTATCAAAATCCGGGGAAGCCTTCGCCATCTGGTTCAAGTATTCGTTGATTTGCGCCATAGTGGCTTCCTGAGTCTCTCCCGTCTCATTGCCATCCGCATCATATAACTTGATTGCTGTGTTCACACCATTCTGTGTTAACGTGTACAATCCCTCTCCATCCGCATTTTTGACCTGATTATACTGCATGCCACTAAAAGTTAATGTCTTACCATTCAGAGTATTCCCAACGGTATTACTCTTGTCTGCTGCTCCCGTCTCGTACATCTCGTTGAACGTAGTCGCATTGCTTGCACTGTAGGAAGCGGTATACTTCTGGGAAGACAGAGATGCTCCCGTTATAAATGCAGAAGATGCTGTGGAATTTACCTTTACTTTATAAGTACCATCTACAGCAGTATTGGAAGCCTTTACGGAAACAGAACTATTATTTCCGCCAGACACACTTGCCTTTTTTGTTTTATAATTACCATATGTCTTAATTTTGGACAAAGTTCCTGTATACAAACTGTAAATCTTACTGTTCAGCGTAGACCACGCTTCCATCTGCCATTCTGCTTTTTTCTTCTTTTTGGTTACCTTGTCTACCTTAACCTGATATGCAGAAGAAAGTCCCTGCACAAGAGCATCAGTATCCAGTCCAGATATCATACCTGACAATCTAATAGACATAATATTACCTCCATTTCATCAATCCCAACGGCATTACCGCTTCTCATCCACTAGAATTCCTTCCAGTTCCAACGTCTTCGCTATAATGTCCAATGTTTTCTCCGGTGGAATCTCACGGATGACCTCATCGGTCTTGTCATTAATTACCTTAATGGATATCCGGTTCGTCTCCTCGTGGTAAGAAAACTGACAGGATGTGTGGGTAGGACGAATCTTTTGGTTGATTTGTTCCACTGCCTTTTTCACCTTGTCCGGAGACACATTCGCCGCGTTCTCTACCTCATAGCGTCCCTGCTCTGACGTATCCTCCTCCGGCTGCTGGGCATTCTGCTCACCCGCATTCACTTTCTGTACCGTCACCGCATCTCTCATTACTTCCTGCGAACTGCTTGTTGCAGAAACTCCGCTGTTGACAGCCTGAAATACAGATAATGGATTCTTTAATGCTTCAATTGCCATGATCGTCACCTCCATGTGCTGACAAATTCATACTAAAATAAAACACAGTATACCTGTTATTTTATATATCGACTATCCTGTTAAAAACTTTAGCCCCACTTTTAAAAAAATTGGCAGAAATCTTTCTGCCAATCTCTTCTTTTTGATATCGGTTCATATAGGGAAACCCCTTTGTCTAATGCAAAGGACTTTTCTATCTACCGCCCAGCAACTGCTCTACCGACTCGGGAGTGACATCCTGGGTCATGGCTTCCTTATTTGCCTCCTGAATCTGCAAATATAACTCTTTCCGGTAGACCGGAACCGCCTTCGGTGCATTAATTCCGACTTTCACCTGATCTCCCTTTACCTCTAATATGGTAATCTCAATATTGTTGCCAATCATAATTGATTCGCCAGTTTTTCTTGAAAGAGCCAACATACTAATCACCCGCCTTTTCTTTTAATGCCTGCACTGAATCGTAAATGTTAAAACGGACTGGGTAATCCTGATTTTCCACAATAATCTGACATCCCAGCAATGTTTTGGGATTAATAATAATCGGCGCTTTCAGATTGCAGGAAACTTCCTTTGGGTCGCTGGGTATGCGCATAGTAACCAGAACAAAATAACCTTCCTCTCCCGGGTCTCCCAAGGGTTCCAACAACTCATCATTCACCATCGGATTGTAATCCTTTTTAATGAACAGCGGATTCACTACCGGAAGTGCCAATGTCTGTTCATCTGCAGACTGAAACCAGGAAATACTGTCTCCTGTAGATTTCTCACTGTCATAAAGAATTACATATTTTTTTAAGTCCTCAAATCCCAAAAGACCATTGACCAGCGTGATGACTTTATCATCTGCAATATTAACTTCCCCGAAAAACTTCGTTTTCATTAACATTTTTTCATCCTCCTTTTCTATCCGGATTTTACAAGTAATCCAGCAGTGTCTGCGTAATACTCTTGCTGGTAGCAGAAAGAGCCGCCTGGTATACATCATATGCTGAAATATATCGAACAATAATTTCCGACAAGTCCACATCAATATTCTCTGACTGTAACTCTTCCACATCTGCCTGCTGATTCTCCAAACGGGTCTTAATCAGCGCAACCCTCTGCTCTCTGGAACCTACATCCGTGGACTGATTACTGAAAGTAGTACCATAATTCTGGAACCGCACTTCATTCTTGGCAAAGGATTCCTGCATAACCTTCGTTTTTAATTCGTATTCGATTTTTGCATTCTCATATAATTCCTTATAATTGTCGTATGCCGCTGTCCCCTCTGTTGCCGCCTGCATTTTCTCTTTGAAGGAATTCATCTTATTCTGGGCATCAATCGCATCATTGACAATGTCCACCATTTCATCTACATCTCTGCCCATATCATGGGTGTAACAATCCTTCGCCTGTACATTTACCGTCATCTGCTGGTTATAGTTTACCAAATACTTGATTTCCTGATTGGTCTCCTCGTACTGGTAAGTTTTCTCTGTATCCAGACCCTTGTCTTTAATACGGGTACAGGTAAAATAATGCTCGGGACGAAGGTCATTCGCATCAAATCCTGTTTTTTGGTAAGTCACGGAAAATCCATCACTCCCCTTCAAAGTCTGATTTGCGTCATCGCCCAGAATCAGTTCTCCCTTATCTGCAATATAAACTACATCGCCAGCCTGCAATCCTCCTGTCTCATACGCTGTAATAAAATCTTCATAAGTGTCATATTGCCGGTTCACACTAAGTAACGTGTTGCCAGAAGTATCTTTCACAGTAGGAACAACACCTTGGTCTGTAGTGTCATAAGCCAGCCGCACTCTATGAAACTCTACTGTCTTTGGAATTTTTCCGGGAGTCGTTGCACTTTCATCAATCTTATTAATTACCGTAGATACCGTAGACAAATCTTCCGGAGTAAAGTTTTCCGTAATTGTGTACTCATCGGTACTCGGTTGCGCAAATATCAAATTCGTATCTGTTTTAAAACCAGTAAACAAAAATCTGCCACTATAAGAACTGGTACCTTCCTGATAAATCTGATCCCGGTATTCACTCAAACTGGTAACAATGGCATTCCGGTCATCATCACTCAATCCATCTGTATTACCCTGCACACATTTTTCATATATGCTGGTCAAAATAGAAGATGTATTGTCCAGAGCAGATTGGGTCATGCTCATCCAAGCCTCTGCATCCGGAATATTTTTTTCCAAATACTGGGTTACCTCGCTATATGTAGTATTCAGTTTTAGTGCCCGAGTTGCAATAACCGGGTCTTCAGAAGGCGCACTGATTTTCTTTTGCGTGGTATACTGCTGGTCCAGGCGATTTAACCGCTGTTCCTGCTTTTGCAAATTATAAAGCGCATTATTGGACATCATTAAGTTCGTTACTCTCATAATTACACCTCCTGCTGTTATACGCCCGTTTCGTTAATCAATTTATTATATACCTGATTAAATACAGAAATCATATGGGAACACAGATTATACCCATTCTGGTAAATAACTAACTGCGCCAATTCCTCATTGGTGTCTACACCGGAAATGGACGTGCGCTGATTGTCAATTGTATTCAGTACATCCTGAAGACTGGCCTCAAAGTTTTTGGCTTTACTACAATCCACTGAAATATCCGCCGTTACCGCCTGTAAAAATTCTGCAGGATTTCCCTGACTAAACATAGTATCGTCAAATTTAAGATCAACCAAATCCTTTAATAAGTCACAGGATGCAACGCCCTGCTCTGTGGGATACCGGGTGCAAAACATGGAGCAATCCTTCAAAAGAGAATGACTCACTGCAATATTCGCAGCGGTAATCCGGTAGTAACTGTCACTCTTAGCACTGACTGCCGCCCCTTGTAGAGCAGCATCACCCTTTTCTGCCAATACCATATCACTTCCATCCACCGAATTTGCCGCAGTAAAGAAATCTACCCCGGGATTCCCGTTTTCATCCTGTCCCTGATTGTGCAACGCATTAAAACGCTGGGCAAAGGTACGCACAAACTCATTCAACTGTGCCTGGTAATAGGGAATTCCCTTGAAGTCAACGGATTCTCCAATCTGTGCCACTTGATTGGTTGCCGCCTTCTTTATCGGATCATCTAACGTAAATGTATAGGATTCTATCTTGCCATCTGCATCATACTGAATTGTAAAATTGCTATAGGCATAGTCGTAACTGCCTATCGTTAGCACTCCCTCGTCAGGAATGTTCAATCTTACTTCATCCTTTATAAAATCCGCCTGCAAGGTAACCGAAGTATCCCCCACATTGGCACTCACAGTCCCTTTAAAATTCTCCTCATTATTGCCATCCCGGATATCAAACAGACCTTTCAACTGTCCATCCATTCCACTGGAATTCAAATCAAATTTGTCTCCATCCGCAAAATTCCAAGTAACTTCACAGAGTCCTACGGAATCATTCATATTAATTTCCTGTTGACGAGGTGTACAGATGAGATGGTTACAACTCAGATTGTCTACCAGTAATTGGTCATTAATGTACACCGAATAATCTGTAATTCCCGCTTTCAACGGTTCTCCATTGGCGTCCTTCGCTCCGGTAACATAGACATCCGTTTCCTTAATCTGCACATTGACATATCCTGCCAATTCATCTACCAATAAATCTCTCTGATCTCGCAAATCATTGGCATGCTCACCTGTAATCTCAATCGTCTGTATCTGTTTATTCAAAGACAGCAACTGGTCAGAAATCGAATTGATTCTATGGCAAATAGACTTAATCTGGTCATTCGCATCTTCCTGAATCTGAGTTAGATTTTTGCTCAGAGAATTAAAATAATCCATCAAACTGGATGCATAACTAATGGAGGTTACCCGTTTGTCAGTACTGTCCGGCTCTGAAGTCAAATCCACAAGAGAATTGTACAGATTATTAAACTCTGTAGTGAACCCGTCCTTGTCAATCTCGTTGAAGTAATTCTCTATCTGGCTCATGTAATCGGATTTTGCAGTATACTGACCGTAGTAACAACTGTTGTTCCAGTATTTTGTGTCATAATAACTGTTCCGTTCCCGCTCCACTCCGGTAATATCCACACCAGAGCCCTGCATACCATAACTGTTATAGGTTCTCTGTGCCTGTGCTGCCTGTTTGCCTACCTTCTGTCTGGAATATCCATCGGTAGATGCGTTGGAAATATTGTGGGCAGTTGTATTCAAACTCGCCTGATATCCACTCAGTCCGGTTTTTGAAATATTCAGTCCAAAAAATGTTGAAGTCATATATCCACCACCTGTTCTATCTAGCCTATCTGCTTCCCAACCGATTTACAAGGGTATCCAGCATTTCCGCCACCACATTGATGTACCGGGAAGCTGCATTGTAACCTTGCTGAAACATAATCATGTTGGAAAGTTCTTCATCACTGCTGACACCTGCTACAATCTGTCTTCTGTTATCCTTCGCATTCGCAACCATTTCCTGATTCTGGGCAATATTGTAATAAGAATTACCCGCATTCGCCAAATCATCTATCATAGCGTTGTAGTATGCCTGAAAGTCATAACCCGTTAAGGTATTCGGGGTCAGGGTATGAAGATTTCCCGTATAATCTCCTTCACAAGACCACGCATCCAGCAAATCATTCAGAACATCCTGCGCATTGGAATGGTCAGTATTGGACAAAGGCATTTTACTTGGATTTTTAATCAATTCCCGGTTAATTTCCAACTGGGGAATGGTATACTGGGAAAATACATCGTTTACATCTTCTTCGTTATATACATATAATTTATGTTCATTGCCATCTGCACCGGTATAAGTGTAGGTCGTGTACCGTTGCGTATTCGTTCTGGAAAACAGTTCCAGTCCCGGCTCACCGTCTTCTCCCATGCCAATCGGAGCATTTTCTGTGTCCAGCACTTTCGTGCCTGCCGCAATCGTAACGGTATTTCCCTGTTCATCGGTCACCGTCATAGCTGCTGTAGTCGTTGTATTCGGACAGAGAATATCGTTTACTGTCGTTACAATATTATGTACCAGGTAATCCAACTGGCATTCCAGATTAGTAACAAGAAAAGGCTCAATATTCGCCTCATAGTAATCACCATAATCGGAGTACCCTTCTCCCGCATAGAACTCTGCAAGGCTGGAATATTTCTGGGAACCATCCCGGTTTGTATAAGAGGCCCAGTCAATACTCTCCTCGCTCATCTTTGTATAGTCCCCAATCTTGGTTCCTCTTGCATATAGTAATCCCTTCAAAGACCCCACATCCGTTGCGTTTGCCGCATTGGGGAGATCAGTAAAATGGTACAATTCCATGTTGCCGTGGTCTGCCCAGACAACTGTGAGCAAATCACTATCTCCACTAATTTTCTGTGTACCCAGTTTAAAAATCCGGTCCTCCGATACCAAAGGAGTCCCTTCCAGATTCACAGTCACCAGACCTTTATCGTTCTCTTTATAGGTAATATCTGCATATGCCGCTAACTGGTCTAATAACAGGTTGCGCCGGTCTCTCATGTCATTGGCAGACTCCACACCACCCACTTCTACTTTTACAATCTCCCGGTTGAGTTCATGAATCTGCTCTGCAATGTCATTAATCTCATCCACCTGATTCTGAATCTGTTCATTCAGATTTTTCTGGTATTCTGTCACCTGGTTATAAATTAATTTCGCTTGGTCTATCAGTTCCTGGGCTGCCATGATGACATTCTCTCTATGCACAATACTGTCCGGAGTTTTCTGCAACTCATTCAGAGTAGACCAAAAAGAAGTCATAGCATTTTTCAGTGGCTGTTCATCCACGTCTGTGCCGAAATATTTCTCAATCTCGTTTTCCACCTCGTACATAGAGGAATAAAATGCTCCTCTTCCTGTTTCCAAACGGTACTGTTTATCTGCAAAGGTATCCCGCACCTGGCGAATCTTGTCCATTGTAGTACCCAATCCGGTCTGCATCGTATTCACTGCACCATGACGGTACATAGAATAGAGCGTATCCTGCATCAAAACCTGCTGCCGGCTATACCCATCTGAATCCAGATTGGACAAATTGTGAGCGGTTGCATTCAGTGCTGTCTGATTCACCTGCAATCCGGAAACACCAATATATAATCCACTCATGGAACCAACACCCATGTCTTTCACCTCTTTCTAATTCTTTTCTCTACGAGCACATCTCTTTATGCCAGAGAAATCAATTCATCTATCTCAATATGATTAAAAAAACACCATCAGAAGGCTTTCCATAAATTAAGCTTAACTGATGGTGTATCCATACGTTCAGTCATAATCCGCTCATCCAGATTCACCTTCAACTCACTTCCCTGTGGTCTCATGAACTGGAATCAAAATATCCCTGTACCGGAGCATAAGTATCTCCCGTATTATATGCGCCTCTATTGTATGTGCCCGTCTCTGGAGCCTGCCGCATTCCCTGCAAAACATTCAGATTATATTGAATCATCTCCAACTGATCATTTACCAACATGGCATTGTGCTGATTCTCTGCAGACAACTGTTTCACCCGGGCAAGCAACCGATCATGGACATCTGCCAGACGGTTCTGCATTTCCTGCTGCCCTTCCAAATATCCAATTACATCGGTTAACGTAACTCCCTTCGGATTCTTACCCAGCACCGTCGCAATATCAACTGTTGCCTCCTCACGCCGACGTTCCAGATTCGTAATCGTTGTCAGAACATCCTGTTCCTTATCTGTAATCTGTTGCAGACGTTCAATATCATTGGCCACAATGACCCTGGTCTTTTCCTGGGAAACTGCGAGCAACTGGTCAAATACCTCACACTCTTCATTCAAAACCTGAATTAAAGTCTCTATCAGCGTTGCCATAATCGTCCTCACATTCTGCTACTTATACTGTCCGATTCTTATATGCCGCCAGTAAGTGAGCAGCAAAATCTTCGGAATTAACTTCATAGGTGCCCTTCGAAATACTCTGTTTCAATGCATCCACCTTCTCCTGACGTACATCAGGAACATTCGCCAGTGCATTCTTCGCAATCTGGTAATCCTTTCCAAAGGAAGAAATGGACAATGCATCTCTCTGATCCGCCACAGAAGTATCTTTCTTTTTGGCAGTCGCAGTTGTCTGATACAACTGACTAACCTGAGTAATAGAACCAATTCTCATAATCTCACCACCCTTTTCATTTTCTCTTACTTTATTTATCGGAAAAAAAACCAGAATCATAACACCAAAAATAAAATTTGTAAAAAAATAATAAAAAAGGTGGCATTTTTAAGCAAATGCCACCATAACACAAAAATTGATTTTTTATTTATATTTACTCAAATGCATACTTGCAGTCGGATTCTTCTTATCCTGGTATACACCCCTCGGCTGTGCCTGCCGGGATGCCTCCGCAAAAGCATTTTTCAGACTTTCCTTACATTTGGCACACATATTTCCACTTTCAATCGGCATGCCACACTTATTGCAGACAAGACCAGTATCCACTCCCGGTGCAAACATCAGACGGTCCTCCTGAATCCACCGTCGAATCTGCTTAACCGGAACATCCAGTTCTTCTGAAACCTGCATCACCGTAACCCGGTCATGTTCATCTATGTACTGCTTCACTTCCTGCAACTTATTCTCCAATGCCTTTGCACAATTAGGGCAAATCTTATTTCCTACATATTGAAACATACTCCCACATATCTGACAATTTCGAATATCCATATTAACCGCCTCCTCAATTCATTTTACATATTAATATCCTTGTCCCGCTGCAATCGTAATCCCATATACCAACTCAATTCCACCCGTCTTCAAAACACGGCTGCACGCTTCCAGCGTGGCACCAGTTGTATAGATGTCATCTAACAGAATTACTTTGTTTAATTTTACACTATTTTTACAAAAATGGAAAGCCTTTTCTAGATTTTTCAAGCGTTCTATGTTATTCAACTGTTTCTGTGCTTTCGTATAAACTGAACGGACAAGACACTCTGTTATAACCGGAATGTCCAATTGTCTGCCCACCACCTCCGCCACCAGTTCAGCCTGATTATATCCCCGAATTTTCAGTTTTCGGGAATGCAGAGGGACCGGCAAAATGGCATCCACATCCCATCCTTTTATTACGCCCCCCAGCTGTTTTGCAATCTCCTCTCCGTAAAATTCAGCATATTCCCTTCGATTCCCCGCTTTAAACCGGAGCATGGCACTCTGGATTGCCTCATTATAAAGAAACAGTGCTCTGTTTTGGTAAAAGGTTTTTTGATTCTTCCTGCAATCTCCACAATACTCCTGATTCTCTGATTCCAACGGTTTCCCACAAGAATAACAGCAGGGTTGTTTAATAAAGGGCAACGCCCCACGACACTTGGCGCAGCATAAATGCTCCTTTGCGGTAAGAATCCCATCGCAGACGGCACATCGTTTCGGGTATAACAAATCCCATATCATATGTTTCTCCCCCCTCTTAATATTTTGTACTAGACTAGGTAATTGTAAAACTAATATGCTTTAATTAAATAAACATCTCGTTTCGCAATTCCCCAATCGCCTCTTTTAAGCCACTGTAGCGTTTCTGCTCATTATTATTCTGTATCATACGCCCCATAACGCCCATATCACCCACCAGCACCACACAATTGCGTGCCCGGGTTACTGCTGTGTACAGAAGGTTTCTTGTATACAATACCTGAGGACCATTCATTAATGGAATCACCACTACCGGATATTCACTTCCCTGGCTTTTATGAACCGTAACAGCATAAGCAAGTTCCAGTTCATCTAAAAAACCATACGGGTACTTCACCAGATGTCCCTCGTCAAATTCTACTGTAACCTCCTCCGCATAATCGCTGATGTGGGTAATGATTCCCATGTCACCGTTAAAGACTCCCATTCCGCTGTCAATCTCATGCCCCTGCGGTGTCTCCTTTACCCATTCCAGTTTATAATTGTTTTTAATCTGCATGACCTTGTCCCCTTCCCGGTAAATCACCCGGCCAGACTCATGCTCCGCCTTTTCCGGCGACGGGGGATTCAACGCCTGCTGCAACACTCCATTCAGGTTTATCACACCCACCTCACCTTTTCGGGTGGGCACCAGTACCTGTACATCCTGAGGTGCCACCTTCATATAATTGGGCATTTTTTCACGAACCAATTCGATTGTTGTAGAGATTACCGCATCGGCTCGGTTTCGCGGCATAATAAAAAAATCACTGCTCTTATTGTCCATAGGAATTGCCTCACCCCTATTAATTTTATGGGCGTTGGACACAATCCGGCTCCCCTCCTCCTGGCGGTAAATCCGGTTCAGTCGTACGGTGGCAAACGCCTCAGAAGCAATCATATCCTTCAATACATTTCCCGGACCCACACTAGGAAGCTGATTTACATCCCCTACCAAAACCAGACGAGTTCCCGACGCCACTGCCTCCAAAAGAGAATGCATCAGAGAAATATCTACCATAGATGCCTCATCAATAATGACCACATCCGTCTCCAACGGATTACTTCTATCCCGTTCAAATTTGAAATGGCTGTCCGATGAAGGGTCTCCGGAAATTTCCAACAGACGGTGAATCGTCTTTGCCTCATACCCTGTTGTCTCCTTCATCCTCTTTGCCGCTCTTCCAGTGGGTGCCGCCAGCAAAATATCCAGCCCTTCCATTTCAAAATAATGAATTACCGCATTTATAATTGTTGTTTTTCCAGTTCCCGGACCACCCGTTATAATGGTTACGCCATGCTGAATCGTTTCCCATACTGCCTGTTTTTGCAAATCATCCAGAGTAATTCCCATTTCTTTTTCGATTTTCTCAAGACGTTTCTTCGCCTCATCGGACAGTGTTTTTTCCATTACCTGAGACTCATCTTTTTCTTCCGGAAAGCATCCCGGGCTCTCGTAGGCCTGTGCCACTTCCAACAGCATTTTAGCTGTATCCAACTCACTGTAATACAGAGAAGGGGAATAAATACGCACCTCTTCCTCCACCTGTTTTGCAATCAATCTCCGCTCCAGAATCAAATCCTCCAGACATCCTTCCAACAGTGTCGTATCCTCCTCAATCTGAAGCATCTGCAGTGCCTTATTTAACAGAATCGTTTTCGGTAAATAGACATGTCCATACGCTCCTGCCTGAGTCATGGTATAAACCAATCCAGAGGCAATACGAAACTGGGAATTGGAGTTAATTCCTACTCTGCGGGCAATTTCATCCGCTATACGGAAACCGATTCCTGTAATATCCTCTGCCAATTTGTATGGATTTTCCTTTACAATCTGATATAAATCCTCTCCATAAGTATTGTAGATTTTTACCGCATAGTGATTGGGAATCTGAAATTTCCCCAGATACATCATGGCATCCCGCATTTCCTTCATTTCCATAAACTGAGTTGCCACCGAAATCGCCATCCGTTCCGAAATTCCCTTGATTTCTGCCAGGCGCTCTGGCTCCTCCTCAATAATGCGGAAAGTATCTAACTTGAATTTTTTTACAATCTTTTTGGCAAGATTGGGACCAATTCCCTTAATGGCTCCAGAACTTAAATACCGTTCCATTCCTACCTGGTCCTCCGGCTGCTTTTCCTCATAGGAACTCACACGGAACTGAATCTCATTGTAGTTTACATTGTCGAACTCCTGCCCGGTCAACTCTAAATATTGTCCTTCCGATATGAACGGAAAAATACCCAGACAAGTCCAGTCTCCCAATCTGGTTTCACAATTAAATACCGTATATCCATTTGCCTCATTCCGAAAACGAATATGCTCCACATATCCCTCAATTACTTTGTATTCCTCTTGCATAATAAAAATCCTTTTTTCTTTTTCTGTCTTCCACCGTGGCTTTCTCTCATAAAAAATGGGAAAGCCAATCTTCGCTTCCCCACTGTTCTCCTGTTATATTGTGTGTTTGGAACCCGATTGTTTGGAAATCGCTTCATACAACTGCTGGGCATATCCCAACTGTCCACTGTCCACGACTTTCTCAGCAATCCCGCTAATCAAAGTATCCTCGTACATATCCATATATTCGTTGTCTCCCAGCAGACTATCCTCGGGAACAGTCTTCTTCATTTCTTTATACATCTGTTCCACAAAGTACTGTTCGAATTCCTTACAGGCTTCCATCAATTCTTCATCGGTAGCCTCTTGTGTTTTTATATTCAATGCCTGGTTCAGAGAATCTTTGGTTGTATTCTCATAAACCGCTGAATACTGACTATACAGATTACTTGTCAACGCATCCATATCCATCTATACCAACGCTCCTTTCGCTGTAAGTCCTTTCTCAAAGAGAACTCTCCCCGACTGCCAAAAACTATCCTCTTAAATTATTCGCCTGCTGCATCATCGTATCCGCAGCAGAAATACATTTCGAATTCATCTCATACGCCCGCTGTGCCACAATCAGATTCACCATCTCATCTGCTGCATTGACATTGGAACTCTCCAGGTAATTCTGACGAATACTGCTTAACTTCAGCGTATCTGAAGTAAGTTCTTCCATCGCTTCCCCTGAATTATCCGTTGCCCGGTAAAGGCTGTTTCCATTTTTCTCTAATCCTGCCGGATTACTAAACTGCACCAGTCCTACCTGAATTCCCAAATCGACATTCTCGCCAGCCTTATTTTTGGCATACAATTTACCATCCTGGGTAATAGAAATACTACTCATTGTATAGTCATCAGAAATTACAATCGTGTTATTGTTTCTATCCAAAACCGGGTAGCCATCTGTTGTTGTAACCATGGCACCGCCATCTACAACAGACAGTGAAAAACTGGCATTGCGGGTATACATAATACCTTTGTTTCCAGTGTCAATCTTATAAAAGCCATCTCCTTCAATTCCCCAATCCATAAAGGAATCTGTCTCATTCAAAGCACCCTGACTGAAATTACTTGTTACAGATGCCATCCGGGTACCAAGACCAACCTGTGCAGAAACCGGTTTATTCGTTCCATCACTGTTGGTAGACTGGCTCTGCAGATTCTGGTACAACAAAGACTTGAATTCTGCCTTCTCCGTCTTATATCCAGCTGTATTGATGTTTGACAGATTGTTGGCAATGGTGTCCACATTCGTCTGTTGGCTCGTCATACCGCTTGCCGCTGTCCACAACGCTCTCATCATAATTATACACCTCTTTCTGAATTTCATAAAATGATGCTAACTATACTCTTCCCACCGTGTTCACCATTTTGTCCATCATACCATCCACAGTCTGAATCATCTTCTGGCTCGTCTCATAGGATCTGGTAACAGAAATCATATTTACCATCTCATCCACGATGTTCACATTGGAAGTCTCAATCAAACCCTGCTCCACACTTCCGGCAAAATCCTTCTTGACTGCACCTTCCACTGCATCAAACTGGTTCTCTCCATACTTCTCCAAATAATTATAATCTTCAAAATCCGTTATGCCCAAAGTTGCAATTTCTTCGCCATTGACCATAATGACACCGTCATCGCTCACCACTGGTTCGCCCTGGTCTGTCGGCAACTGAATTCTGCTTCCTCCATCATCCAGCACAAAATCTCCATCCTTGGTCACAAGAAATCCATCCGAGGTAATCGTAAAGGCTCCATCCCGCGTATAACGGATATGTTCCTCTCCGCTCTTGTCCGTCATGCTGATGGTAAAGAATCCTTTTCCCTCAAGGGCAAAATCATATGTATTCCCAGTCTCCCGGAAACTACCGGTAGACCAGTCACGGTAAGTCTGCCCAATCCTCACACCCAGACTCATCTTACCAATGGCCCGCTGTGTATTGGCTTCGGATTCATCATTAATCTTCACTCCATACACCTGGGAAAAAGCCCTTGATGTGGCGCCTTCTGCTTTATACCCATTGGTATCTGCATTCGCCATATTGTTGGAAATAACATCCAGACGCTTCTCCTCGTTGCGCATGGCAGTATAAGCTGTATAAAGACTTCTTACCATCTTACACTCCTTCTCTTCTCTGTTTTCTACTCGTCGCGCTTACCACTAATAAACTCTACATACTTACCAGTACCAATCGCTACCGCAGTCAAAGGATCCTCTGCGGTCATTGTGTTAATGTTCGTCTTGTCTTCAATCAGTTCTTCCAGTCCGTGTAACAGCGCACCACCACCAGTTAATACAATACCCCGGTCCGCAATGTCCGCTGCCAGTTCCGGCGGAGTCTTCTCCAGTACACTGTGTACCGCCTCAACAATCTGTGCTGTGGAATCATGCAATGCCTCCATCGTCTCCTCAGAAGTCACGGTAATGGTCTTCGGAAGCCCCGTTACCAGATTCCGTCCCCGCACATCCATCGTCGTATCTTCTGCTCTATGGTATGCTGTACCAATCTGAATCTTGATGTCCTCTGCGGTTCTCTCTCCAATCAAAAGGTTATGTTTTTTACGCATATAGCGCACGATTGCTTCGTCAAAATCATCCCCGGCGGTCTTGATAGATGTACTAACTACCGTTCCACCCAGTGAAATTACAGCAATATCTGCAGTTCCACCACCAATATCCACAATCATATTTCCACATGGCTTGGCAATATCAATTCCTGCACCAATCGCAGCAGCAATGGGCTCTTCAATAATAAATACATCTCTTGCCCCTGCATTGATGGTAGCATCCTCTACCGCCTTCTTCTCCACTTCTGTTGCCCCGCTGGGAACACATACAGAAATCCGGGGTTTACGGAATGTCTTACCCACTGCCTTCTGAATAAAATATTTAATCATTTTCTCTGTTACTGTATAGTCCGAAATGACACCCTGACGCAACGGACGAACAGCCACAATATTGCCTGGTGTTCTTCCCAGCATCAGACGCGCTTCCTCACCGATTGCTTTAATCTTGTTGGTATCTCTGTCAAATGCGACAACGCTGGGCTCTTTTAACACAACGCCCTTGCCCTTCACATAAACCAAAACACTTGCGGTTCCTAAATCAATTCCAATATCTGTACTTGCCATAGTATTCCCCTTTCGCCATACACAATGGTCTTCTACTGTATTTTCTCCATAACTAGATAGATTTAATCATGCTATATCTATCTTATTATAATCAATAATTCAAATATTTCAAATATTTTCGGGGAAAATTCGCAAAATTATCAAAATGTCCAAAAACCACAACAACCAGATTGCAAAAACCGACAAAACGACTGTTATTATTACTATACTTTTTGTATATCGGATTTTCCCCCAAAAATCTTAACCGTCTTTCTATAAAACCTTCTTTGCATTCCGTCGCAGGAACCGAACTCCCCATATCCTGTTACTGTCCATCCTCCGGGCTGAGCAGCACCATCTTCATATGCCCACGGTTTGCCCAGTCAATATGCATCTCCCGAATTCGCATAGGCCGGTTAAACAGGTAATTATAGATTCTGCTGTTACACAACTCCCGGCATTCTTTTCGCTTCTGGTAGCAATCCATACAACGAATGGACTGACGGCGGAACACTTCATAGCACTTACGCCCCACAGCGTCTTTGCCAATAACCTCCTCCAGCCGGGGATTTACATAGACAATCTCCTCTGTTTCCTCGTCTTTTATATAAATATAATCCCGGGACATGGCAATAAATTCCAACTGTGTTTCCGTTACATCATGTACATTCACATTACTCCGCATACGCTGCAAAAATCCCTGAAGAATACTGACAGTTGTATGCATAAAGGAAAGTTCCTCATCTGTCCAGATTCGCTCGTAATTCGACTCTACAAAAGTAATATACTGCTGTTCCTGGGTCAGAGTATAAATCGGAAGGGCCACAATCGCCCGTACATGATGGTCCCATAAAATCCGGCGGACACGAATGGGAATCTTGTCCCCATTTAAAATAACCTGTCCTTTCTGGTTGAAGGCATCTTTTTGCATTTCAAATACATGGGGGACCTTGTCTGCATTACTATCCACATTTTTCTCCATTCCGGGAGCATCCCATTCATACCAGCAAGTCGGGATATTTTGCTCCTGGGTGTAATGAAATAGAGAAATTCGGCTCACTTTCAAATACTCCCCTACCTTGTGAAGTACATAGGAAAGTGCCTCGTCATCATTCGTCTCATTACAACGCCGCAAAATATCCCTTATAACTGAACTGCGCTCCAAAAGTTCTCTCGCCTGTACTTCTGACAGTCTGGCTTTTTGCGCCTGTTTCTGGGAAATCGTGTTGCTGTAAACAAACTGTGCCATGTATTTACAAATATTCCACAAAGCTGGAAGGTAAGTATCAATCTGGTCAATTTCAGACTGGGTAAAGGCGCAGTTAATCCAGGTTGCCATATGTTTGTCATCAATAAACAACGGGATTCCCACCATAACTCCCGGGGTGGCATCCACACTCTCCATAGAACTTGCCTTCACAAGTTGAATGAGACTTCCCTCCTGAGGCAGGCTCCCCGATTTTGCTCTTTTCGCTTCCAGTTCCTGGTCAGAAAAATCACTGAGCTGCATTCGCACCGGACCATGCTCCTTGCGCAGTTTTTTGTTCAATTCAAAATAGCCTTTTTTATATTCACTCCGCTCAAACATATCATAAAAGGCCCCCATATTGGTCTCCGGACCATCTGGAAAGGTTATGGGTTCCCCATCCAAATCAATAATAGCGTTATAACTGTGGGTAATGGACGCAAAGGCTCCCTGCAATTCCTGCAGTTCTTCCTTGTTAATAAAATCTACTACTGACATGTCACTCAACATCGTCTCACTGGATTCAATGTAGCGGATTTTGCGCTCCAGATTCTCCTGCTGCTCTATCAATTGAAGTTCCCTGCGCTTGGACCTGCTAATATCCGTCAATATGCTCTCAATATAACGCATTCCACCCGGGAGTTCCACCAGATTGCTCTCATCCCGCACCCAGAACTCCTGCTTTGCAGAATTGACAATACGGTATTCCTGAGAAAGGTACTGATATCCTTTCTGCTCAAACTGACCATAAACCCGCTCTACTTTCTCTCTATCCTCCGGATGGATGTAATCGCCATATTCTTCCTCGCCAGAGCGCAAAGCAGTAACAGAAATTCCCAACTGTTCAATATTGCTGGACACATAGCGGATTTCCTTCTTCTGATTCTCACCCTTGCGGTACTGCCACACAAGTACAATGTTGCTACTGCGGTTCACGGCATTTTCCAAAAGGAGCAGATTCGCATTCCGCTCTGTCTCCATAAGCAAGTCAAAAATAACGATTTCCACTCCCAGAAGGCGGTCCGCACCATCGGTAATCAGATGAACATAATCATGCACTGGAATCACCTGACCATCTGCCGCATTAATTCGATACTGTCGTGTATATTCCAGTTTCCCGCTGCGCAAATGTTCCAGAACCTCCTCCTGAAGAAGGTCTCTGTCCTCCTCATATACAAACTGATTCCAGGTAAACCGATTATCATAAAAATCTTCTCTCTTATAGCCAAACTTGGAAACCGAATTCGAAACATACCGGGCATGCCATAAATCCTTTTCCGGCGCATCTGCAACCCAGTGAAAAGCCACAAATCCAGAATGTTCTACAATCCGTTCCAATGTCACACTTCCAAATATCCGCTCCTCCCGCACCTCGAAAGCCAGAGCATAAATAGTGGGAGTCTGCTGTTCCTCCTCCCTCTCACACAGCAAATGCATCATACCCCGGATTTTATAAGTCTGGGTCCCTGCTTTCAGCAATGCCTTATGCGTAAACAGGGTACGGTAGCGATGAAGATTGTCCCAAAAATCTTCATTTTCCACATAACGTCCCGGAAGTACTTCCAGATTTATAATATTTCTCCCCAGAATCCCCAATGCTTCATCATTCAAATGCAAAATCTTGCCATCTTCTGTAAAAATAGCAATCGCACAGCCAAATTCTTTTACCAAATCAATATATCTTGCAATCATTTCTTTATACATCTCTCTGTACCTCCTCCTTTTCAAAATCAATTATTTACAATAATAGCATAATTTCGCCTGAATTGCACCCCTTTACCACAATTTCACATGGCATTTTACACAAAACTTTTTATACAAATTTTAATCTGATTATACAGCAAAATACTGGTGAGGTATGTTATACTTACAATATTATATTTAAACTATAAATGAAAAAACAGGAGGTATTTTTTATGAAACGAAGCAAAAAATTTTGTTCCTTCATACTGGTTCTGACTTTACTGTGCAGCAACTTTTTCCTGCCAGAAAGCCTCATAAAGGCAACTGCTCAAGAGAGCATGACTACCAGTGATAGAAGGTTCACTTATGTCAAAAACACAGACAACACCATTACCATCACACGGTACAACAGCGAAGAGGGAACCGTAGTTGTCCCTTCCAGCATCGACAACTGCCCTGTTACCGGTATTGGATACTGCAATAACCAGACCGAAGGAATGACCGGTGCCTTCCAGGGAAAATGGTCGGTAACCACTGTGTTTTTGCCAAACACGTTAAAAGTGATTGGCGACAGCGCATTTTCTAACACTCACATAACCAAACTATACACCTATGACGGCTCCACACCAGATGTTTCCGGCGACGCTTCTGGTGATGTCTCCGGTGATGCTTCCGGTGATGCCTCCGGTGACGCTTCCGGTGATGCTTCCGGTGATGCTTCCGGCGACGTTTCCGGTGATGCCTCAGGTAACGCTTCCGGCGACGCTTCCGGTGATGCCTCCGGTAACGCTTCTGGCAATGCCTCCGGTGATATTTCCGATGATTCCCAATCTATGAACCAGAATACCATAATGTCACAACAGGATGGCACGCTGCTTCCAACCAGTCTTCAATTTATTGGTGCCAATGCCTTTCACAACACCAATTTGAACAGTATTACTGTACCTTCCTCTCTTTGCTATATTGGCGATTGCGCATTTGTAGATTCTCCATTGACCTCTTTTGTTCTTCCGGCAGGGGCAAACGTCACCTACATTGGACATAACGTATTCCGCTCTGCCATCACCAGCATCACATTGTACGGCCGGGTAGAAACCATTGCTGACAACGCTTTTTCCAATCTCTCTACCCTGACTTCTTTTTATGGAACGAATATCGGAGACATTGGTGCTTATGCCTTTGAGAATACCACAATCCAGAACTTTACAGTAGAGGGGTCTCTTCGTTCCATCGGTGCTTACGCTTTTAAAGGATGTGGACAATTAGATACCGTCATCATCCATTCCAGCACCCCCTACACCATCGGAACTTACGCTTTTAACTGCGCCAGCCTGAAAACCATTCAACTTTCCGACGGCATTTCCACCATTGAAGAGGGAACCTTCTCCAACTGTGGTCAGTTACAAACGGTACTGCTACCGGAAAGTCTAACCAACATTGAAAAGGATGCTTTCCAGAATGTTTCCTCCATCCAGACGATTACCATTGGAGACAACGTTACAGTAGATAAGGACGCTTTCGAAGGGGCCGGCGGTTCTACCATGAACGCCTTAAGCCAGTCCACAAACAAGGATGTGCAAAATATTCTCGTTGCGAATGGTATGGCAACGCCACCCGCACCCCAACCAGATACCAGCGTTACAACCACTCCGGCGGTTACCCCCACAGTTCCCACTCCGGTAACAGTCAAAAAAGTCACTTTGAAAAGTGCGAAGAAAAATAAAGCAAAAACAAAAGTTACCCTGAAGTGGAAAAAGGCTTCCGGCATTTCTGGCTACACCGTCTATGTCAAAGCCGTCGCAAAAGGGAAGAAAGCAAGTAAAGTTTCATGGAAAAAATGTAAGACTGTTTCCAAAAAGAAAACATCCGTAACGCTGAAATTAACAAAGAAACAGAAAAATCTGTTAAAGAAAAAAGGTACCCTGTATTTCAGTATCCGTGCTTACAAAACCGTAACGGTAGATGGCAAAAAGAGTACTTATTACAGTCCTTATTCTAAGACAAAGAAAATAAAATAAGTAGTTACAAAACTTCTATTCTTCAACTGGAAAACCACAGTTTATATAACCTTCCCCTTGTTTCCCTCCCCGTGGTCGGTAAAGGTGGTCATTTATATAAACTGTGGTTTTTCCATTTGAACTCTTCTGTTTTCATGATTCCCTGTATTTCTCTAATCCCCCTGTTATGCACAGTCATGGTGGGTCAGAGAAAGGTCTTCTTCATGTTCTTTCAAGTATTTCGCCCGCGTAGCCAAACCACCACGAATATGCCTCTCCGACTTATTCGTATCTAATACGACCCGCGCATTGGCCGCCAGGGCAGAATTGATTTCGGGAAGCCGGTCAATCAAATCTTTATGTACCGTTGATTTGCTTACCCCAAACTGCTTTGCAGCCTGCCGCACTGTGGCATTGGTTTCGACAATATACTGCCCAATGGCAATGGCTCTTTCTTCAATATATTCCTTCAAAGAAAATTCCCCTCACACTTGTTTACTTAATAGTATGAGGGGAATTTAAAATTTATGCCTTTCTATTCCTGCAAATGATTCTTTATGTTTTTTTCCGCCCAAAGTTTTAACGCCCGGGCATTGTTGGAGATTTCCTCCAGTGCCGCCAGCACTTGCTCAAACTGTTTTTCCTCTCCGGGACCAATCATGCCATCTTCGGCAATGTCCACCAGAGAATCCCGAATATCCTCTACTTCCCGCAGAGAACCAAGAACCCGTAGAGCCAGTCTGTCAAAATCATCCATCCGCACTTCCTGCACTGTATTCTGTCCAATCGGACACTCCTTTGCACAGAAAGTATTGCAAAGTTCCGGTGTTCCATAGGCCTTTGCCATACATTTTACTTCCTCCGGGTAAGGAACAATATTGCCCAACTCAATGTTTGCCAGACGGGTCCGTTCCACTCCGATGACCTCGGATGTTTTCTCACGGCTGCTAAAGGTACTGTCCTTTTCCGCCGCCTCATACCTCGCCATGTAATACATATTGTTGGCTGCTTTGGTTGCTTTTTTACCCATCTTTGCGCCCCCTTTAAAATACACTGGACAGTTTTTTCGTGGCACTCTTTGGTATCTTCTTGTATGCCCATATATGGGAATTGCCATGACCCCGGGAATAAGCGCTCAACTGGGCATCTGTCACAAGACAGAACCGACCTCCTGCAGTCCGCGGGCAAGTATCAAAATGGTAAAACCCATTCTGTACATAAACCATGTTCCACCAGTGATGTCCATGCCCCTGCACCCGGGTCACCTCAATATTGGGAATTCCCGCCCGGGTCAACAGCGCTCTCGCCACTGCATAATAGGTAAAGCAATCCCCGGTTCCATACCGGATTCCCCGAATTGCCTCATTTTCCCAACTGGATTTATTGGAACTTCCCGTGTAGGCAACATGCCCCCGGGTATAATTGTAAATGGCTCTGGCCTTTTTTGTATCTGACCAATCCGGTTTTGTAATCTGCTTTAATATGGTATCTGCCATACTGTCCAGAGAATTGGCAACCCGGACTGAAATTTTGGCTTTCGCCTTTGCCTTGTTTCCTGCTTTGTCTTCTGCAGTATAGGTAATCGTATAAATGCCCTTTTTGCTAAAATCTACTTTACTGGTATCCACTGTCAGTTTCACTTTTCCATCCCGGTCATCTTCTGCCTGAACATAACGAAAATAATTATAATTCTTATCGTTACTATACACAACCTGGTATGGCATACTCTGATTGTAACTGTTTTCTTCTATGAAACCACGAATCACAGGTGCCTTTTTGTCCTCAGCGCCGTACTGGAACTTCAGGGATTGCTTTTTATAGTTGTACACACTCAGCATTTCCCCGGAATATACCTGCAAAGTAGCGGGCTGAAACGTTCCTTCCGATACACTGGTTTTTCCCTTCAAAGTAATCTTTTTCGTACTTCCTGCTGCCACAGAGCCAAATTTTGCGGTCAATTTCTCTTTCTCTACCGTTCCTGTGAGAATCACCTTTTTGGCTGCTTTCTTGCTGACATTTTTTACTGTAATCGTAGTGGAAAAAGAATAGAAACTAGTGCTTTGTGTAGTCCCATTTTCCACGTTCTCTGCATTCTCTGGCGTAAAAACCGTCTGCTCCTTCACAATCTGAATCTCATCTGCACAGACAGAGATGCTTTTTTTCTTTCCATTAGGAACTACCGTAACACTCTGTTTTACTGTTTTCTTTCCCTTTGTTATAGAAATTGTGGCAGTCCCTGTCTTTTTACCAGTAACACGTCCTTCAGAATTGACATAAGCTACGCTGTTGTCACTGCTCTTATAGGAATCTCCCTTCCCGGTTACCTGAATGGTCTGTCCTAATTTTACAGTTTTCGCAGTATCTGCCTTTGCAGGACAACTGGTCTGCCACAGTATTACCGCTGCCATCACAATCAAAACACAAATCGAGAGTCTGCTGCTTTTTTTGTATTGTTTCATCCTTCTGTCTCCTCAAGTCGGCTTTTACCGCCACTATTTTGCCACATACTGAATCTGGCTGACCTTTTTGTTGTCTACTGTAATAATCAGTTTTGAATTTCCTTTGGTGTAGGTATAAACGCCAAAATTTGCTTTCGCTTTACCGTACTTTTTCGTTACAGTCTTCTCACTGCTTCCCACTTTTACCTTCTCCGGTGTAGACACCTTGCTGCTGGTCAGGGTAATGCTGTTTACGTATTCCGTACCACCTTTTGTATTGGAGTAGGTCTTTAAAGTAAAGTATTTGTAAGTATACGTTACATCCTCGCCTTTATAGGCGCAACTTTTCTTGCGTACCGTCTTAGTCGGTTTTCCCGCTTTTTTGATGAAACTGCTGGCATTGGACCCAACGGAAACAGAAACTCCCTTATACTTAAAGGAATATCCTCTACCAGCCGCATTTACAGGTGCATAGAATGTAAATGCAAGGGCCGCCACCAGGCATACTGCTGTAATCATTTTCATAATCTGTTTTCTTGTTTTCATACTCATTCTCCTTTTCCTGAATTTGCTGCAGCCATCGCTGCAATGATAGGTAACTATATAAATACCTGTTTGCCTCCACAGTGGCTTCACAGGTAATTATACCTTAATAACTGCGAATCTCTCCATACTTTTCCAGTTCCTCATACTGCGCCTGTTTTCTGTCCTCATAGAACTGTACTTTTTTCTCCCATTCCTTCGCAATTTTGGAATCTTTTCGCATATCCTCCAGAGAATACTCTTTGGACAAAAATTCACCCAGATAGTCGGCACATTTCTCAGCGCCGCTCAAATTCATATGAAGTCCTTCGTCGTAGGTATCCTCCGTATAATCAATGCCAATCTCATCTACAAGTTCCAAATAGTTAATATAATCCAGATTCTTTTCTTCGGCATATTCCCGCACCTGTTCCTCCCATTCATCATACCATACAGGGGAAACGCTGGGAGCTTTTACCAGCAAAAGCCGGATGTCGTTTTTTTCACATAATTTCCGTATACGTTCCAGGTATCCCATGGCATTGGAACCAAGGGTAAAGTCCTCCGGTTCTTCTTCCTCCCATTCCCCTTCCTCATAAGGCGCCACATCTACCCGCATATAATATCCGGCTGTCGTCCGCTGGATGTCCTTTGCAAAATAGGTAACATCCTCCTTGGACAATTCCGTAATCCGGCTATGGTAACGTAACAGAGGAAAAACATAGTCCAGCATGCTCTCCTCCTCCAGCATAGATGCCTGAATCGCATCCACCTTCGTCTTCGACCACTTCATACCATCTAGCGTCATGCGGTTATATTCCTCCCGCTGGGGCTCGTCATAAATCAATTCCAGTACGTTGAATACTACTACATCCGGCTTCTCGTACTTTAGCGCATCCTCCAGTAAATAATAGGACTGCCAAGTCAACTGCTGGGCACTTCCCCGTATATAACTGGTGATTCCGTAGTTCTGCCACAAAGTCACAGGACTGAAATTTTCATATAATTCACAGTCTCCCACCATAAGTACCTGATGGGGCGTTGTCTCCCGGTAATATTCTGCGGTAAACCCGCCCTCAATGACATCCTTTACATATTTCGGTGTAACCAGACGCTGCAGGGCAAAGAACAGGACAATTACCAGCAGAATTGACACGATTCTCCGAATCCATTTTTTCATATCTCTTCTCCTTCTTTCGCATCGGTCTCACAGGTTAAAACTGGTTGTAAATAAACTGGGCAGCATCGTATCCCACTCCATAGGAGCCAAACAAAATCACTGCAAACAACAGAATCACAAACACAGCATACTTGACAATATAGGGTTTTGCCGAAAGTTGTTCCCTCACACTGCCTTTTCTTCCTGCCATGCTGACCAGGAACATAATAATAGTTCCCACCAGCACAATCAGGTATTGCTGCCATGTAAGACCCAAATAACTGAATTCCTCCCAGGTCAGTGCCCGGAGGTCAAAATCCCGGAACATGCTGAAAAACATCTGAAAGGACAGGGGAACGTCCCGGTAACAGTCAAAGAGACGCAGACTTCCCATCAAAAGGAAGGTACGAATCACCTGAAATCCATCATAAAAACGGGTTTTGACAAGTCTTGGGAAAGCGGCACGGAATTTCGCATAAAGGGGTTCCAGTTCGCCGGAAATAAGAATGACCACGCCATTCATAACGCCCCACATCACAAAATTCCAACTGGCACCATGCCAGATACCCGTAGCAAACCAGGTTACCATCGTTGCCAAGTATACCGGAACCCGTTTGGCAACCCCTTTTCCAAACTTCTTTTTGCATGTTTTGGTAAGGGAATTCATGGATTTACTAATGCTCATTGGGTAGAAAATGTAATCCCGGAACCATGTACCCATGGAAATGTGCCATCTTCTCCAGTACTCTGCAATATTTTTGGAAAAATAGGGGCGAATAAAGTTCTCCTCCACTTTGATTCCAAATACCTGTGCCACACCGATGGTAATATCAATTCCTCCGGTAAAATCAGCATACAGTTCAATTCCATAAAATACAATGCCTACCAGCACCCAGGCACCATTGTAATATTCATCTGTAATAATCACACTGACTGCAGTTAAAATAGTATCTGCTACGACCAGTTTTTTGAAATATCCCCACAAAATCCGTTCCAGACCGAAACGGACATTTTTCCAGTTGAAGGTATGCTGCTCATACAGCGTCCGTGCCAAATCCGAGTATCGGCTAATCGGTCCCTGAATCAACTGGGGGAAGAAAGAAACAAACAACATGTATTTGGGAAGATTGCGCTGCGCTTGAACCTTCTCCCAATATACGTCCAGCAAATAGCCAAGAGACTGGAACGTATAAAAAGAAATTCCCATAGGGAGCAGCAAATCCAAATAATCCAGTTCTCTGTCAGAGCCAATCGCGGTCAAAACAAAATTGATGTTGTCGATGGTAAAATCCGCATATTTAAAAACGGCAAGAATTCCCAGACAGAGTAACAGACCAATGAGCATAATACGCCGCTTCGCTTTTGCAGAGCGGTTTTTGTATGCCTTTTTCTCCTCCCGGGAAAGTTCTTCTTTATGTTGTGCTATGTACGCTTTTTCTTTTTTTGCCCGCTTCTCAATCAGAATTGCCGTCGTGTAGGTAATCAGCGAGGTCGCCAGTAAAAACAATGGGTAAAAGGTTCCCGCCATAAAATAAAAAACATAACTGGCAACTAGTAGCAATATCCACTGGAACCGCTTTGGCAGTATGTAATAGAGCACAAAGCAAATCGAAATAAAAATTATAAATTCATAGGATGTCAATAACACGTTTCTATTCCTCCATTAATCGTTCCACCATAGCAGTGAGCGTATCCAGAGAATTGAAATTTTCCTCTACGAAATCTTTTGCCGTAATCTGAATGTCAAATTCATCGGAAAGTTCCGTCACCAGTGAAACCAAATCAAAGGAATCCAGTATTTTGTTCGTTACCAGTTTGTCCTCTGTGTCATAGTCTACATCGGAATGCATCTCTTCCAAAATGTCTAAAATTGTCTCCCTTGTACTCATGATTTTTTCCTCCTAGATTCTTTTTGCTGTGTATAAATGTTCTCCATCTCCAACCGGTTCATTTTCCCGTTGGCGGTCAATGGCAACTGCTCTAATGCAATCATGACATTGGGCAGCATGTAACGGGGAAGTTTCTCCTTCAATGCTTTTGTCAGACTGCGCTTGTCAATATCTCCCACATAGAAGAGTACAATTTTGCCTTCTTCCTTCATGTAGATGGAACAACAGGTCTTTACTTCCTCCACCAGAGTGACATTGGCATCAATTTCTCCCAGTTCAATCCGATGTCCCATATGTTTAATCTGGTAATCCTTGCGGGAAATAAACAACAACTCTCCCTGCCCATTCCATTTTCCAATATCCCCGGTTTTGTAAATACGTTCCGGGTAATAGGGATTCAGCGGATTCTGCACAAATACCTCTGCCGTTTTTTCCGGATTGTTGTAATACCCATGGGTCACGCAAGTACCCCGGATGCAGATTTCTCCCTCCTCACCGGGTTCTGCCTCTGTCCCGTCCTCTTTAATCAGAAGAATCTCTGTGTTGTGAAACGGCTTTCCGATGGGAATCACATCTCCGATTTCAAAGGTATGCTCCGCATGGTAGTAACAACTCATACCGGTACATTCGGTTGGACCATAAAGATTTGTGAACTTCGCCTCAGGCAATGTCTCCTTCCACAAATTAAACTGCTTAATCGGAAATACCTCACTTCCAAAAGCAATCGTATGCAAATACTCCGGCACCACTTCATCAAAAGTACCAAAGGCAGAAATCATAGTTAATGCGGACACTACCCAGCAAACGGTATTTATTTTGTGTTCATTTAAATATTCCACCAGTTTAATGGGGAACAAAAACAACTGCTTGGGAATCAGGTAAGTCGTTGCCCCATACTTCATGGTCGGGTACATCTCTTTCATACAGGCGTCAAAATACAATGGTGCCTGGTTACCAAATACCGTGTTCTCATCCAATTCCAACACATCCGACAACTGGTCAATATAATCAATGACACCTCTGTGATGTCCCACCACCCCTTTAGGCACTCCTGTAGAACCAGAAGTAAACAACACATAAATCGGGTCTGTGTCAATGGCGTTGTCCCGAATTCGCCCAAGGGCAACTGCATCCTCTGCTGTCTGAACCAGTTCCGAAGCAAGAAGTATCTCCCCTTCAAAATTCAGTTTCTCCGCCTTTTCTCTTGTATCCTCATCGCAAATAAGCACCCTTGCTCTAGTGCTCTCAATAATCAAATCAATCCGGCGTGCCGGCATTTCTTCATCCAGCGGCACATAATAGCATCCACCATAAATGGTGCCAAAGAACGCTTGAATAGCACTGGGACTTTTCTCCATATAAATCAGAACTGCTTCTTTATAAATTCCTCTTGCCGCAAGACAACTTCCAATCGCTCTTGCTCCATGGTAAAAAGCAGAAAAAGTCAACTGTTCCTTGTCATCCGCAAATGCTACTTTGTCCGGCACCCGCGTCACTGTTTCTTCTATGTACTCTAACACATTACTCTGCATGCTTCTCTCCTTCTGTTTCTCCCCTGACTGGAATGTCATTATAGGCAATGACCGCTTGTGCCAGTATTTCCAATACATCCACATAATCCTTCGTCAACCGCGGCCCAAAATCCCGCTTTAAAAGGGACAATTCCGTACAACCCAAAAGCAGTTTTTCCGCTCCCTGAGCCTTAAGCTGGCATCCGATTTCCAGAAACCTTTCCACATCCGCCGGCTTGCCTGCCTTAATCTGGTCATATATAATCTCCATGACCTGCTGCTGCTGCACCCTTCCCGGAACGCAAACGGCAATCCCTTCCTTCTCCAGCGCATTCTGCAAAATCCTACTTGTAATCGTGCCGCTGGTTGCCAGAATCCCGACTTTCCTTACCTGTTGCCGTTGAAATTCCCGGACTGTTTCTGAAAGTAAATCGATAACCGGCAATCCAATCTCCCGGCAAAGTGTTTCCTGAAAATAGTGGGCGGTAACACAGGGAATCGCAATATATTCTGCTCCCTGCTCTTTCAGTCTTTGTCCCGCCTGAAGTAATGTCGGAAGAGGATTGGCTTTGCTGTGATCCAATATATATGCTGTTCTATCCGGCGTATCCGGAATGCTCTGCATACGGATTGGTATATGCTCCTGATCCGTCTTTACATCTGACATTGCCGTCACCAGTTGTAAAAAATAAACCGTTGCCATGGGTCCTAATCCGCCAATCACCCCAAGTCTCTTCATTCCAGCATCTCCCTGCAAATTGCAAATAATCTCGTAAAATAAAACATTCACGTTTCATTTTACGAGATTGCCTGCTAATTGTCAATTATTCTGTTAAGGAAATTCCCCCAAATCACTGTTCTACCAGATTCCCAGGGCATGCTGCATAACGATGCTCACCACGGTGATTCCCACCCAGCAGCACAGACCCATGAAGATTGGTTTGCCGCCCTTTTTCACTAATTTTACAATATCCGTGTTCAGCCCAATTGCTGCCATCGCCATAATAATAAAGAATTTACTCAATTCCTTTAACGGGGTAAATACTTCATTGGACACATGAAAGACATTCGTTGCCACTGTAGTAATCACCGATGCCAAAATAAAATACAGAATGAATACAGGAAATACCTTTTTCCACTCCACTTTTTTCCCCTCTACATTTGCCTTTTTCTCCTGTCGCATGCGGTAAAATGCCAGAACCAGTGTAATTGGAATAATTGCCAGAGTTCTCGTCAGTTTTACCGTCACTGCTTTGTCCAAAGTAGCAGAGCCCAGATGGAACATACTGTCCCAGGTGGATGCTGCCGCTGTCACAGAGGAAGTGTCATTCACTGCCGTTCCTGCAAAGATTCCAAAACTTTCACTACCCTGAAATCCCAACACCGTTCCTAAATAAGGAAAAATAATTGCCGCCAGTACATTGAAAAAGAAAATGACAGAAATCGCCTGTGCCACTTCCTCGTCATCCGCATCAATCACAGAAGCGGTAGCCGCAACAGCAGAACCGCCACAAATAGAGGAACCTACACCAACCAGACAGGAAATCGTTCCCGGCACCTTCATAACCTTACACAAAACATAGGCAATAATGAGCGACACTGCAATCGTGGCTATTATAATAGGAAGAGACTGCTTTCCAGTAGAAGCAATCACCGACAGATTCAAACCAAATCCCAGCAAAATAACTGCCCACTGCAAAATCTTTTTGGAGGTAAAGGTAATTCCCTCCTGCAATCCCCCTTTATCCTTCAAAAACAGCGTAATCACCATTCCCATTATAATGGCAAAAACCGGTCCTCCAATAATCGGAAACCATTTTCCCAAAAAGAAACAAACAACGGCAATTCCCAAACAAAGCAGAATGCCTTTTCCATTTTTACGAATCCACTCCATAGTTTTCTCCTTTTTTAATACTTATTTTTTAGTTTCTCGTTTAGCAATTCAAATATACCACATATTACAAATAATTTAAAATTATAAATTATTATGTATTCATAATTTTAAATTATGAACATTTTTTGAAATATTTTCCAGTTTAATTGCAGTACCATTCTATTTCGTTTATAATAATTTCAGGAGCAAGGAGGAATCTCATGTTAGATTTTCGAATCGACACTTTTTTAGCTGTCTGTCAATATCAGAGTTATACAAAAGCTGCCCAGGCTCTCAACATTACACAGCCTGGCGTGTCCCAGCACATTCACTTTCTGGAAAATTATTATGGAATCCAATTATTTACCTACCAGAACCGCAAACTCACGCTCACACAGGAGGGAGAACTTTTCCGTACTGCTGTGACCACAATGAAGATTGACGAACAGCATTTAAGAGAGCGGTTCGCTGCGTCTCCGGAAGGAGTCCGCAAACTTTTCATCGGTTTCACCCTGACAATCGGAGAGTATGGTGTACTTCCCCGCCTCGTTGCATATTTTCAAAACCAGCCCCAGTTAAGTGCGGAAATTTGTATTCACAATACCTGCCAACTTCTACAGAAACTGGACGCAGGAGAACTGGATGCAGCGATTGTAGAAGGTTATTTTGACAAAACCCAGTACGATTACCGAAGTTATTCCTCTGAACCCTACATTGCTGTTTGCAGCGGAAAACGCAGACTCCCTGCCAATACCTGTCTGTCCTTTGAGGATTTGTTCAAGGAACGTCTCATCTGCCGTGAGAACGGCTCCGGCACACTGGAGATTCTCGAAAAATGTCTCCAGGAACGGAATTTCAGCCTTCTCAATTTTGAAAAGACGATCCGGGTCACCAACATTAATGTCATTAAGGAATTGGTGGCACAGGACTGCGGAATCACTTTTTTATACCGGACCGCAGTACAGCAGGAACTGGAAAATGGTATGTTACAACAGATTCCTATCCGGGATTTTCAAGTTACCCACGATTTTACATTTATATGGAGAAAAAACAGCCTGTTTAAAAATGAGTACGAAAAACTTTTTACTATTTTGTCAGGCTCCTGACACTTACTGTTATTTAACTAATCATTAAGGAGGAATGCATTTGAAAAAATCAATTTTACGCTATGCTATTTTAATTCTCGGCGCTGCTATTGCCGCCTTCGCTCTGGAGGAATTTCTCGTTCCTGCCCAGATTCTGGACGGAGGAATTGTCGGCGTCAGCATCATCATAAGCACCCTGACCGTTCTTCCACTGAGTATTTTGACCATAGTATTGAACATCCCTTTTGTCATCGCCGGAGCGCGGGAACTAGGACGTTTTTTCTGGCTCCGCACGCTGGTTTCCATGGTTTGTTTCTCTATTTTTCTGGAAGTATTTCACCGCTGGCGCTACAACGCCACCGATGACGAACTGCTGGCTACTGTATTTGGAGGCTTGATTTTAGGATTTGGCGTGGGACTCATCATCCGCAACGGCGGCTGTCTGGACGGTACAGAAACCGTTGCCATCATGCTGTCTAGAAAGACCAATTTTTCCGTAGGTCAGATTGTATTATGTTTTAACATTGTAATTTACCTGACTGCCGGAATTCTCTTTGGCTTGGACCGGGCATTGTACAGTCTGCTGACTTACTTCATTGTTTCCAAGGTGGTAGATTTCATCAACCTTGGTCTCGACCAGGGAAAAGCAGTTATGATTATTACCAACGAGGGAAAGCAGATTGCCGATGACATTTACCAGACCTTGGGCAGAACCGTTACTTTCATCAAAGGAGAAGGCTTGATTTCCGGCGAAAAAACAATTCTCTACTGTGTCATCACCCGGATGGAACTGCCCTCCCTGCGAAAAATTATTGAAAATGATGACTACTCCGCTTTCATGACCATCTCTGATGTGTCTGAAATTATCGGTAAACACATTAAGAGTACCCAGGAATTTACAGAGGAAATTACGAAGGAAATCACAGAAGAGTAAAAGGAGCACGTTACAATGATTACTATTCTTTCCAATATTTTTATAAAAAACAAAGAAGATTCTGCATCCCGGAAAATCTACGGAACCCTTTGCAGCATTGTTGGTATTTTTTTGAATGTCTGCCTCTTTGCCGGCAAATACTTTGCCGGCATCATCAGCGGTTCTGTGGCAATTACTGCAGATGCATTTAACAACCTTTCCGATGCCGGTTCTTCTTTCATCACTCTGGTAGGCTTTCTCTTTGCCGGAAAAGAACCGGACCCGGACCATCCCTTTGGTCACGGTCGTTTCGAGTACATATCCGGTTTTGTCGTGTCCTTGGCAATTCTTTTAATGGGATTCGAACTGCTCAAATCCTCTATTGGAAAAATACTGCACCCTCAGGCAGTGGACACCAGCATGCTGGCGATGGGCATTCTTCTCGTTTCCATCGCAGTAAAACTCTACATGGCATTTTATAACCATACAGTCGGCAAAAAAATTGATTCTGCAGCAATGGAAGCAACCGCCGCCGATTCCCTCTCCGATTCTGTGGCAACTGCAGTTGTATTCATTGCAATGTTGGTAATGCGTTTTGCCGGAATCAATATTGATGGAATCTGTGGTGTACTGGTAGCCCTCTTTATTTTATATGCTGGAATCAGCGCCGCCAAAGACACGCTCAAT
>JAQXNR010000115.1 GCA_029098105.1 Lachnospiraceae bacterium | reverse complement strand
TCTCCCAATTTCTCAATGATTACATCAAACATCCCGCTATCATCCTTTCCAAAGCTTACTCTGAAACCTCATTTTTAAACAATTGTTTCTTCTTATGCTTCTTTTCAAAGTAAAGGTTCTTATCCGCTTCGTCCAGTACCTCCGAAATATCCACTCCCTGATGGCATACAAAATCACAAAATCCAATACTCATATTCACTAAATAATCCTTTCCAGAAAGGGCATTCTTCTCTCTGGTGAGAGTCTGTATCCGATTCCGTATTTCCTCTTCTGCATTCCTCCATTCGCCCACAATGGCAAACACAGCAAATTCGTCACCTCCCATTCGGGCTACAATATCCTGCTGCCGCATGGACTCCTTCAGCACATCCGCAATAAACCGCAGAGAAAAATCGCCTTCTTCATGCCCGAATCTGTCATTTACAATTTTCAGGTTGTCCATGTCAATATACATGGCAATCGCCTTCTGTCCCTGATTTTCTTTACGCAAAAGCATCGCCTTAACCATTGCCAGAAAGCCCCTGCGGTTGTAAATACCCGTCAGTTCGTCGGACTTGGAAACCTCGTCCAGAATCAGGTTATTCTCCTTAATCTGCTGCAAACTCTGTTCCAATTGTAACTTCGTCGCCTCTTTTTCCTGCAACAAATGAATAATCTTAACTGCAGAAAACAACTGGCTATTGATGGAAGAAATAAAATTAAAATATTGATGTTCCACTTCACACAACCAAATTCCATAGTGCTCCAGTGCACATGCCATAGGAGAGACTACCATGGTATAGCGCCGGTCAGAAGGCAGGTAAGAATTCTGGAAAAAGTCTTTAAATGGAATTCGCTGTTGTTCCTCTGGAACTTCACACACCTGCTCCCGATTGTGGTATGCCTTCAGTTCCACACTGTCAGGTACCTCCCAGTGGTCCCCAGCATAATGGGTAATCGGTTTCTCATAAGTATACAAATAACTGGAATCCATATGTAACTGCACCATCTTGTCAATTACTACACCATAAGCAGCATCATCGTCATGTTCAAAGGTAAGCATATCCTGCGCAATCCGGTTAATCAGATGGTTCAAATCTTCAATATCCATTTCCTTCTGCCGCAACTGCGTTGTATTAATTTCAATCATTCTCTTATATATGGCATTCATCAACTGACAGACTAAAAATTGCTGTTTCTCCTCAGGGTACAGGTAAAACAATTTCTGTGACAGTACATCTAACCCGTTAAAAATAACATCGGTACTAATAAACTTACCCAGAGAAGATTTTTCCGAATCCACTAACTCTGCAAACTGATTTACTAAAGCCCCAATACTATATCCATCCAAATCTTTGGAATCGTATGCATGCATCACATTCTGAACGAATTCCTGTACTGCCTTCCGGCAGTCTCCTATTGCCTCACTCTGATTATAAGAATAGAAAAAATAAGAATTCAGTACTTCTGCAATCTGCTCTGCCGTATCAGCCTTCTCAATATCAATATCCGTATACTGTGCAATATCCTGAAATTCAAACCCCTGGCATCCGCAAGACTTACGGCATAGCAACGTGGATGCCACAGTAGAATGTATCTGCTGCTGGGGATTCTCAATGCATTGGAGGGCATCCAGCACAGCTTGGTATCCCAGTTCCACCGCATCTGCCTTCACTGTAGTAAGATTGGGAATCAGTTTCAGACAACAGTCTGCATCATCGAAACCACCCACTAAAATATCTGCTCCAATTCGAATTCCACGCTCTTTCATAACAGTATATCCACCAATTGCCATCTGGTCATTGGCAAACACAATTGCCTGTAAATCCGGATTTCGATCCAGTAAATCAGCAACTACTTCCTGACTGTACTCAGAAAAATTACCATATACAATCCGCTCCTCCAATACTGGGAGATGATGCTCCATCAATACATCCTTATACACCTGAAGCCGTTCCATTGCATCACCGTTAGTCACCGGACCACTGACAAAACCAATTCTTGTAGCACCATGTTTTACAATCATGTGCTCCACTTCTTCTCTTAGTCCGGTTCGGTTGTCAAATATAATATTGCTATATCCCTCCATCTCAGAGCCAATTAAAACAATGGGTATTCCTTCATACTGCTTCAAAAATTGTAATCGGCTCTCATAGTTCATAGCACATCCGATAGTTCCCAGCATAATCAGCAATGCATCCATATTGTCCTTATTCGGATAGGAAAACAATGTATTATACTGGTATTCATACTGCGCCCGCTCCTTGTCAAAATATTCTGCCTCCAAATATCTTCCTGCAAAAATAAATAAATTGACATCTGCTTCCTTTGCACCAATCTCACAGCCTTTACAGACTGCATTTGCATAATCATCCTCCAAATGGCTTGTCAACAAGCCGATATTATATTTATTGTTGGCCATGAAAGTCGCCCCCCTGATATATTGCTCTTCAAGTCCATACACTTTTGTACAATTTCGCATATTTACTATATCACAAAACTTGCTTTTCGTAAAGTTGCATAATCAATTTTAATACTGGATTATGGAAATTTTAAGTTTTTGTTTCTTTGTTTCCGCCACTACCCCATCAAAATAGAACCTTCCTTTTCCCCTTACAGAAACCATACACTGTTTTAAAAGTTGTCCACTGTTGTTCTCGCTCAGTCTTCCTCCTATAAATACCCGTTTTTCCCGAATCCATTTCTGGCTCTCCTGTCTGGAAACATGGTACACTGCAGCCACAACCGCATCCAACCGTAGAGAAGCCACCAATAACTGCCGTGGCTCACCTTTTGAAAGTTCCAACTGTCCTGCCACAGAAAGGGGAACCTGCTCTATGTGTACAATGGTATGCCGTATTTTCCCAAGTTGTTCTGTAATATAATCTGCCATTGTATCAACGCAAAAAATATATCCCTCTTTTTCCTGCAAAAAAATGTCCCCAATCATTTCCCTCTCCATTCCCAGATTCATCAATGCACCCAGTACATCCCTATGGGTCAAATCTTCTGCAAATTTTTTGGAAACCGCTGTAAACCGCAGCAGTGCAACGGGCCATTGGGGCGCATAGCCAAATTTCGTTTCCTCTCCAAACATGGCAACTTTGCGCTCACATATGGAATTCCCTCCAAACAAGGAAACTGCAACCGGAAATTCCTGTTCCGATTGCAGTACTATATCCTGTTCCATTTCATTTAAAAAATGAGTAAACCGATATCGGTTTTCCATATACGCTTTCTGTGCCAGGTCGAAGAGCCTTTTTTGAAAATGCATTTCTTCCTGTCTCATATCCATTCCTCCTCCGTCCGCCGTAGGTGCTGTGCACCGGAGGGGGACTCTCCTCCTCCCAGTTCTATTGTTTTTGCTGGTAGGTTTCCAGAAAATCCTGAAGGCGCTCCATAGAAGTTTTCAACACTTCAATATTTGGCAAATACACAATTCGG
>JAQXNR010000114.1 GCA_029098105.1 Lachnospiraceae bacterium | reverse complement strand
CGATTGTAAAACCGCTCTCCCTCTACCGTCATCATCACAATTTCACATTCTGCATCCTGCTCCCGCACCGTTGCCGCTGCCGTAAACCCGGCAACACCATTTCCAAGAATCAATACCTTTTTACTCATCAAACTACCTCCTCACGCCTTAAAAAAGACACATACTTACCGTTAGTATGTGTCTTTTCCCTGATTCTATGTAATTGCCCCGGTCAGTTCATTGAAAAAAACTAAATGAAATGGTTGCAAAGTCCTCAGGTATCATATATTATCAAAAAGGATGAACATTAGAAGGGACGGCGATGGTATGTCCGAAATTTTTTATGATGACCACATGCTGGGAATCTTCGGTATGGTGGCAAACTACTGCTATGGAAAAGGCTTTGACAAGGAATGGGTAAACCGGTTCTGGGAAGGACTGCAGGAACAGCCCGACCTGTATGAAGAATTCATACATTTTTTCAACACCCACGAAATTCTGGGGAAATACAAACTACACGGTTTCTCGGTACTGGACACCTTTGTCTGGCAGATGGAGTATGACAGTTTGGAACATGACAAGGGACGCAACGGAGACACCTGTGACAAAGATGAAATGGTACTGCAGGCGTTTTCCCACATGATTGATTTAAAACACAATCCAGAGCAATGGACGAAAATTCTCAGCGAAGACCAGAGAATGGACTGGCTGGACTATTAAATTACAAAACGACTATATTTTCATTGTAAGGAGATACACTATGAGTTATGAAATAATGGCATTGGATATCGACGGAACTCTGACCAATTCCAAAAAAGAAATCACAAAAGATACTTTGGATGCCTTAATTGAGATACAAAAGCAGGGAAAAAAAGTGGTTCTGGCTTCTGGAAGACCAACCCCGGGACTGACCTCTTTTGCAGATTTGCTGCAATTTTCCGAATACGGCGGCTATCTGCTTTCCTATAACGGAGCAAAAATCATCAACTATAAAACAAAGGAGGCAATCGTCAATCAGACACTGCCTCCGGATAGTATACCAAAACTTTATGATTTTGCAGTGGAACACGAACTGGGAATCGTCACCTATGAAAACAACAGCGTCATCTGTGGCACCCGAATTGATCAATACAATGAACTGGAAGCCCGCATTAACAAACTTCCCATCCGCGCCATTGACAATTTCCCGGAATATGTGAATTTTCCCGTGAACAAGTGTCTTATGACCGGAGAAGAAAATTACCTTGCCCAAATGGAGCAGGAATTGAAAAATCTCTACGCAGACCAGTTGAGTATTTACCGCTCAGAAGCCTATTTCCTGGAAATTATGCCCCAGAATGTAGACAAAGCAAATTCGCTTTCTCATCTCCTAAAGAGCCTGAATCTCACCAGAGAGCAGTTGATTGCCTGCGGAGACGGCTACAATGATATGTCCATGATTTCCTATGCGGGGCTTGGTGTTGCCATGGAAAATGCAAAGGAAGAAGTGAAAACTGCAGCGGACCTCATCACCGCAAGCAACGACGAGGACGGGGTACTAAAGATTATCCAACAGTATCTGCTATAATACTCACATAATAACATTAGAAGGTTTTCAAATAATCCGAAAAACGCTTATGCAAAGCGGCAGGTGACAGAATTTTAACCGCTCCCCCCTGGCTCACCAACCATCCGAAAAACCAGGTATTGGGACACAGGGGTACGGTAATCTTCACCTGTCCTTTTTTGTCCCTGGTCACCGCTTCTAAAAATTGATTTTCATTTCCTGCAAAAAATACTTGTGTCATACGGCTATACCACTGAGCATTGTCCGGAAATCCCAGCGTTACCTGCTGCATCTTGGTGTCCTCTTTTTGCACCTGTTCTGCCAGAGGCTCCCGCAAAAAATCATACCCTGCAGTGATTCCTTCCAGGTAATTGCGAAATTCCTGTACTTTTTTATCAGGCTGTTCCCCATTCTCCTCCTCCCGGATGAAAATCCGCTCACCAAAACTCGCCAGCCATCCAAAAAACATAGGACTCTTGTCAATATCCACCAGCGTCTCATACCAGTGTTCTCCCACTTTTCTCACAGACAAATTTTTCCCAAAACGGTCCACCAACACATTTACCATAGATTCTTCAAAACAGAGGCGGTATTTTTTTACTTCATCGGTGCGGTACGCCTGAAACACCTGCGACTGGTACTGTTCCAAATCCTTCCGGCTTAAAACCCCTCTGCGCTTTTTCGACCCGGCACACACTTTTCCCATCTTGTCTACCCGGAACGTGCCCGTCCAACTCTTCCCCTCTTTCTCTACCGGTTCCATAAAGGCAATCATATAGTAATTCTCATCCCGGTAGAGCAACGCCTGGGGATGACAGAAAAAGCGCTGC
>JAQXNR010000113.1 GCA_029098105.1 Lachnospiraceae bacterium | reverse complement strand
ACATTTACCCGGCGAATTGCACCATTTTTATGCTTGATGGAATAAATTGTCTCAATCGATTCCAAAATGTATTCCAAAGGATTGTGAACCGGGTCCTCTCCTGCTTCAATCGCCAGACGCTTATGTCCCATATCTTGCAGTGCTGTTACTTCCCGCACGATCTCCTCCTGAGTCAGTTTTACTCGGCGGATGTGCTTGTTTTTAGCATGGTATGGACAATATTCACAGCCATTCACACAATAATTTGACAAATAAAGAGGCGCAAACATGACAATTCGGTTTCCGTAAAATTCTTCTTTAATTTGACGTGCTAACTGATATATTTCCTGATTTTTGTCTTCCAATTCACAATCCAGCAAAACCAGTGCTTCTCTGTGAGAAATTCCTTTCATTTCCCGTGCTTTTTTTAAAATCTCATCAATAACCTTGCGGTTCCTTTTATTCTCCTGTGCATAGGCAAGACAACTCTGAATTTCTTCATCGCTAATAAATTCCTCTGCCTTTGCAGACATCACATTATACATTTGCGCCTCCTGTTTTTCCTTCTCCGTAGTGTATTGTTTCAAAGTATCCTATGCATTATTATACATTATTATATTAAGTTCTTCAATTACAATCCCAGTCACTCTAACCCGCCTGCTCGAACTGGCTATTATAGAGTTCTGCATAAAATCCGTTCTGTGCCAGTAATTCTTCGTGATTTCCCTGCTCTATAATGTCTCCATCCTTCATGACCAGAATCAAGTCCGCGTCCTTAATGGTAGAGAGACGGTGGGCTATCACAAAACTAGTTCTCCCCTTCATCAAATTATTCATCGCTTTTTGAATCCGAACTTCCGTCCGGGTGTCCACAGATGAAGTTGCCTCATCCAGAATCAGAATCGGATTATCCGCCAAAATTGCTCTGGCAATGGTGAGAAGCTGTTTCTGCCCTTGGGATACATTGCTGGCATCTTCATTCAATTCCATCTGGTATCCTCCGGGAAGCGTCTGAATAAAACGATGGGCATGGGCTGCTTTTGCTGCCTCAATGACTTCCTCGTCGGTAGCATTAAGACGTCCATAACGAATATTCTCCATAATCGTTCCTTTAAAAAGCCAGGTATCCTGTAATACCATTCCAAAAGCATCCCGTAAATCTCTTCTATTAAAATCACGAATATCGTGTCCATCCACTTTTATGGCACCGGAATTGACATCATAAAAACGCATTAACAATTTGACCATAGTTGTTTTTCCTGCTCCAGTAGGTCCCACAATAGCAATCTGCTGTCCCGGTTTGACAACTGCACTGAAATCGTGAATAATCGGCTGGTTTTCATTGTATCCAAACTGTACATGTTCAAACTCCACACTGCCTTGAATCTCAGAAAGTTGAACCGGATTCTCTGCCATCTGTTCTTCCTCTTCTTCCTCAAGGAATTCAAATACCCGTTCTGCCGCTGCTGCCATAGACTGCACTTGGTTAATGACCTGGGCAATCTGCTGAATCGGCTGGGTAAACTGTTTTACATACTGAATGAACGCCTGAATATCACCTACCGTAATGACTCCTTTGATTGCCAGCATACCACCAGAAACCGCAACTCCTACATATCCCAGATTTCCCACAAACATCATAATGGGATGCATCATCCCTGAGAGAAACTGAGATTTCCATGCAGAATCATAGAGGACCTGATTTGTTTTGGTAAACTGCTGAATCGTTTCCTCCTCCTTGTTAAACGCCTTAATGATGGTATGCCCACCATATGTTTCCTCAACCTGACCATTAATGTGTCCTAAATATTCCTGTTGGGTCTTAAAATACTTCTGGGACTTTTTCACAATCAGAGATACCAGTCCGGCAGATATAGGAAGAATCACAAGCGCAATCAATGTCATCAGCGGTGAAATACTGAGCATCATAACAAGCACGCCCACCACTGTTGCCACACTGGTAATAATCGTAGTAACGCTCTGGTTCAATGACATTCCCAAAGTATCCACATCGTTGGTAATACGGGACAACACTTCTCCATAAGTCCGGCTTTCAAAATATTTCATCGGCATACGATTGATTTTTTCAGAAATTTCCCGGCGCATGCGGTAACACATCTTCTGAGTTACACCAGTCATCAGCCATCCCTGTATAAAAGTAAATATCGCACTTAAAACATATAATCCCAGCGTCAGCAAAAGAATGTACGCAATATAGGAAAAATCCAGTCCACCGGTTCCGGCAATCTTTTTTCCCAGTCCTTCTGCCAAGGCAGTAGTTGCCTTTCCCATAATTTTCGGTCCCAGCACTGTAAACACAGTAGATACCACAGCACATACCATAACAACAATAATTGCCACTTTAAACGCTCCAATGTAATTCAGAAGTTTTCCAATGGAACCTTTAAAATCCTTTGCTTTCTCGGTAGACATCATCGGTCCATGCCCCATCGGTCCCCGTCTTCTGGTTGGCATTTTTTCATTTTCTCTACTCATTCGAAGACACCTCCTTAGAAAGTCCTAATTCTCGGTCTGACAACTGAGAACGGGCAATCTGTTCATATACTTCACAGTTTCGAAGCAGTTCCTCATGGGTTCCTTTTCCTACAATTCTACCTTCATCCAATACAAGAATCTGGTCCGCATGAAGAATTGTGCTGATTCTCTGGGCTACAATAATAACGGTGCTGTCTGTCACCTTCTCCTCCAGGGCTTTTCGTAAGATTGCATCGGTTTTCATATCCAACGCCGAAAAACTGTCATCAAATACAAATACTTTAGGATTTTTGGCAATTGCCCGAGCAATGGAAAGACGCTGTTTCTGTCCTCCGGATACATTGCTGCCTCCCTGAGAAATCAAACTGTCATATCCATCCTTTTTGCTGTCAATAAATTCGGTTGCCTGAGCAATTTCTGCCGCCTCTTTTATTTGTGCATCACTGGCAGTTGCATTTCCAAATCGTAAATTTGTTGCAATGGTACCGGAAAACAGTACTGCCTTCTGTGGCACAAATCCCAGTTCTCCCCGAAGTTCTTCCATTGTAATTTCCCGGATATCCTGTCCATCCAGCCGGATAGAGCCACCCGTCACATCATAGAGCCGGGGAATTAAATTGACCAGTGTAGATTTTCCACATCCGGTACTTCCTATAATCGCAGTTGTCTTTCCCGGTTCCGCCTTGAAGGAAATGTCAGACAACACATTTTCCTCCGCATTCGGATACCGGAAATCAACATGTTCAAATTCCAGAACTCCCTTGTGCTCAGAAAGTTGTTTCGGATGTTCACAATTCCGAATGGACGGCTCAGTATGAATGACCTCCTGAATCCGCTCTGCAGCAACGCCTGCCCTCGGAAGCATAACAGACATCATTGTCAACATCAGGAAGGACATGACAATCTGCATGGCATAAGTAATAAATGCCGTCATTGTACCAACCTGCAAAATACCATCGTCAATCTTATGGGCTGCAACCCACACGATTAAAATATCAATTCCATACATAATCGTCATCATACCCGGCATCATAAAAGTCATAACCCGGTTTGTAAATAACTGGGTTTTTGTAAGATTGCGATTGGCTTCGTCAAACCGCTCCTCTTCTTGTTTCTCCCTGCCAAAGGCACGAATTACATTCAAACCAGTCAAAATTTCCCGGGAAACCAGATTCACCGCATCCACCAGTTTCTGCATCATTTTAAATTTGGGCATCGCTACCGCCATTAAAAACATTACCATACCCACAATTACCAAAACTGCCAGCACAATAATCCAACCCATACCGGCTCCAGTCTCAAGTACTTTAACAATACCTCCAATTCCCAAAATTGGGGCATACAACACCATCCGTAGCAACATAATGGACACCATCTGAATCTGTTGTACATCATTGGTGCTTCTTGTAATCAGAGAAGCGGTAGAAAAACGGTCCATTTCCGCATTGGAAAAGCCTACCACATTCTGAAATACAGAATTTCTCAAATCCCGTCCGATTTTGGCACCTACTAAAGATGCCAGCAGACAGACAAGTACCGAAACTACACCCATCAAAAGTGCCAGCAGAATCATTTTCAACCCTTCGCTCCACAGGTAACTGCTCTGTTTTGCATCCATGTCAATTCCCGCTTCTGCTTCCCGTTCTGCCGCCCAGGCAACTCCCATAGACTGTAACGTAGATTCCCCAATAGAATCCGACATTTTCTGGAAGTTCTCTCTTGCCGCATCCAAAGAATCGTCATCCATCATACCCTCTTCGGACATTGTCTTAAAGATGACACGCATATCAACACAAGTCTCTTTTTTCTTGTTTCCATCTTCATCTTCCTTTTCCTTTTCAAAAGTCTTTATGTCAATATGAATCATCTGCCCAATTTCTTCCGCAGAAAGAGCCATAAAAGACGCCTCATCCATTCCGCTCTGGGCAAGCATCTGCTGCATTCTGTCATTTTCCCATAAACTTTTCTTAAACTGCTCTACCTCAACAGCCTCCATCTGGTAATCAATGAGAATCGCCATAATTAAATCGGAATCCAGTTGTTCTAACCGTTCTTCCTCATCTACCGTTCTCCGGTAGATGTCATCATCCTTCTCATAACACTCCTCAAAAGTTTCCCGCTCCGTTTCCTTCATAAATAGAATCGCAGATTCATATTCCTCTGCCCGTATCGCCTCAGGAAGAATATGTTCCACTCCTCCATTTTGAATTCCCACATCAATAATATCAGAAGTATACTGTGGTAAAGACAAATCACAATACGCCTGTATAATGAGCAGGGCAAAAATAAGAATTACCATTTTCCAATGGACTGCCAGATTTTTAAATATTTGTATCATGTCTTTCGTCCTTTCTGTCAATATATTTTCGCTTTTCAATTTCTTCCTCTGCGACTTGGTAAATTTCCTTTAGAAAATCAATCAAATCCCGCATTCGCTGTTCATCTACCTGAACAAATATGGCATCTAAATAGTCTACCATAATCTG
>JAQXNR010000112.1 GCA_029098105.1 Lachnospiraceae bacterium | reverse complement strand
GAGCGCCTTTGTACCGACCGAAGGGAGGACAACGAAGCGAATGTTATATAAATTGTGTTTATGATATTAAAAACATACCATTTCGCAAATTGGTTACATATTCCATGGCTGGTCTGTGAGTTTGCCATGCTTTTCGTAATTCGTAACCCGGACAATCTTATTGTCGTCATCTACAAATACAACATTGGGCTTATTTTCTTTTGCTTCTTCCGGGGTCATGCCTGCATACGCCATAATAATAATCTTGTCTCCAATCTGCACCTGACGGGCAGCTGCACCATTCAGACAAATCATGCCGCTCCCCCGTTCTCCTGCAATCGTATACGTCTCAAAACGGGCACCGTTGTCCACATCCGCAATCTGTACATATTCATATTCCAGAATTCCTGCCGCATCCAGCAAATCTTCATCTACCGTAATGCTGCCTACATAATTGAGGGCTGCCTGGGTTACCGTTGCCCGGTGTATTTTGCCTTTTAACATAGTTAAGTTCATAATATGCTCCTTTCCGTCGCTTCGCTCATCACGGGCTTTCGCCCTATGAAACCAACATAAAACGCAAGTGCGCCCGTGCACAGCACGGCTTCTTGGGTTTTAGTTGGTTTCGCACGGCTCAATGCTTGCGTGGAAGTTGTCGATTAATCGGGTACTTCCGATGTATACGGCAATTGCGCACAGTATGGACCGGTCAATTTTGGGTATCTGTTGCATTGTAAGAGCATCTACAATTTTCACATAATCAATTTTTGCCAGAGGCTCACTTTCAATCTTTTTCGTCATGGCGTCGATGACTTTGGCAGCATCCCGTTCTCCGTTCTTTACCATCTCTTCCCCAAGACGAATGGACTGGCTCAGCACCAGTGCCGCCTTGCGCTCCTCTGGTGACAGATAGGTATTCCGGGAACTCTTTGCAAGTCCATCCGCTTCCCGCACAATCGGACATCCTATGATTTCGATGTCCATATTCAAATCGTCTACCATATGCTTAATCACAGCCAACTGCTGAGCATCCTTCTCGCCAAAATATGCCCGGTCCGGAGTTACAATATGGAACAATTTGCTCACCACCGTACACACTCCGCGAAAATGTACCGGACGACTCAGACCACATAATTCCTCTGTGAGAATAGACATATCCACATAAGAAGAAAATCCTTTGTGGTACATCTCCTCCGGTTCGGGATGAAAAATCAAATCGGCTCCCAATGATTCACAAAATGCGGAATCCTTCTCAAGGTCTCTCGGGTAACTTGCCAAATCCTCTGTGGGACCAAACTGCATGGGATTCACGAAAATACTGACTACCACTTTGTCATTATTCTCCCGCGCCTTTGTAATCAGACTTCCATGTCCTTCGTGAAGGTATCCCATAGTGGGCACCAGACCAATCGTCTGTCCTTCTTTTCTCCATGTTTTTACCCGCTCTCTTACCTGTGCTACGGTTGTTACAATTTCCATCTTTTTTTCCTCCTGTCTGTTTTTCTCTAATATAATTTTTCAATTACCTCATCATCAATTTTAAACGTGTGCTCTGGTGCCGGAAAGGTACCTTCTTTGGTCTCCTTAATATATTCCGCAACACCCTGGCGCATCAGTGCTCCCACATCTGCAAATTTCTTTACAAACTTAGGGGTAAAATCACCATACATTGCCAGAGCATCCTGGTAAACGAGAATCTGACCATCGCAGCCCGCTCCTGCTCCAATTCCTATCGTAGGAATCGTCAACCGCTCAGAAATCAATGTTGCCAATTTTGCCGGAACGCACTCCAATACTACTGCAAATGCTCCTGCCTCTTCTATTTTCAAAGCGTCTTCCAAAATCTTTTTTGCCGCTTCATCGCTTTTGCCCTGGACTTTAAATCCACCAAAGGCATTTACGCTCTGGGGGGTCATACCAATATGCGCCATAACCGGAATGGAGGCATCGGTAATTGCCCGAATCTGCTCACACACGGTCACACCGCCTTCCAGTTTCACACAGTTCGCCCTTCCTTCCTTCATTAAGCGACCTGCGTTTATAACCGCATCCCGCACTCCGGTCTGGTAAGACATAAAGGGCATATCTGCCACCACCAATGTGTTTTTTGCGCCCCGCGCCACACAGGCAGTATGATGAATCATATCCTCCATCGTCACAGCAAGCGTGTCCTCATATCCCATCATTACCATACCCAGACTGTCCCCAATCAAAATTCCGTTGATGCCGCATTCATCCATCAGTTTGGCAGTGGAATAATCGTATGCGGTCAACATTGTAATTTTTTCCCCTTTTTCCTTCATTTCCTGAAACGTTGCGATTGTATTTTTCATTTCTCCAATATCTCCTTCAATTTTCCATAATCCATGTACTGGTGCTTTTCCTGTGCAATCTTTACAAGCACCTTCGTCATATCCCTGTAAACATCCTCTACCAGATTCCCGTTCCAATCTTCCTGCTGCCCAACCGTCTTGGAATGCTCTGCAAATGCCGAAAGATGCCGCAAAACTGTCTTTGCATCATTGCGCTCTACCGGTCCGGTCAGAGCCTCTACGGTTCCCTGCCGACAAATATTTTCCACATTTCCCAGCAGCAGCGGTGACAGTGCCTTTTGAGCCGTCTCCTCGGAAAACCCACATTCCTGCAGCATCTGGCTGCCCAGATAAGACAATCCTACCACAAAATTGCTGGCAGTGACTGCCGCTGCATGGTACAATGCCTTGTTCTCCTCGGTGATGAACTCCACCGCATTTCCGCACCCGGTAAGCAATTCATAGAGTGCCTGCCGTTTCGGATGTTCTTTTCCTTCTATTGTAAATACACATTTGAATAACTCTTTGTATGACGATTGCCTGTCGCTAATCGCAAAGAGTGGATGTACTGAAAAACCGACGGCTCCCGTCCGTTCCATCCCTGAGAATATCGAAGAAGACAACGAGCCACTGACGTGACACACCGTCTTGTCCGCTAAGCCTGCTGGCAATGTCCGCATATAATCCCATACATCTTTAATCTGCCCATCCGGCACCGTAAGAAACAGGGTATCACTGCTCAAAAGTAACTCGTTCTCATCTTTGTACGCCTTACTGTTTGTAAATTCTGCCGCTTCCTTCGCGGATTGAAAATGCTGGCTCGCATAACCGCTGAGCAAAACACCATGCTCTGCAAAGTATTTTCCCAGTGTAAATCCGGCTTTACCGGCTCCTATAAACCCAATGCGCCCAACCTTTTGCAACACTTGCTCTGTAATTTGATTCAATCTACCACCTCCGTATTCTGCTGTCTAAGACCACGTTCCTGTCCTGACCTCTGCTCACTACGAAGATGTATGTCCTATGGGAACTTAAGGCTATGCCTGTTCCACCAGACTTTTCCTTCAGGGTACAGCTTCGACCAAGTCGAATACCATCCATTTGAGAATATAGCATTTCCGGTTCATAAAGGCAAGCATTATTTTTAATACAATGTTTCGCCCTACCATTGACAAAAAAGGTATGCTGCAAATACAACTTCCGGAGGGAAAAATCTGGATTAACCACAAACGGGTAAAACTTCATGTAGCTGCAGATAAATTATATCCGCCGGACTATGATTTTTCCATTATTTTTGACTCGGTAGAAACCCGGAAACTACGTCATGACATGGAGCGAAAATACACACCGGGAACAGAAAATCACATAGAACCATAGAATACGTTTGCATAAATACTCTTTTTGCAGTAAAATGCAATCAACTACATGAGTTTTTCAATTCCTTTGTACAAAAGGTAAGTCACAAAATTTTAACAATTTTATTAGCACTCACCTCTTGACAGTGCTAATAATAGGTGTTATAGTACAACTAGAACAAAGGAAGGATTATAACTTATAACATCACTTCCCAAGTCCACAAACAACACAACGGATTTCTCCGCTAGTGCGATTAGGTTTTATAAGTTAAATAATGGTTTTAATTGTAGAAAGGAGAGATGACTTATGTTACCTAGTATTTTTGGAGAAAGTTTATTTGATGAATGGATGGATTTCCCTTGGGAAAAAGAGTTCTTTGATTGGAATCACGGCAAGAACCCTCTTTATGGAAAACATGCCCGGAATCTGATGAAAACCGATGTGAAGGAAACCGATGACAGTTATGAACTTGATATTGATTTACCTGGTTTTCACAAAGATGAGATTGATGCCCAGTTGCAGGATGGTTACTTAACCATTTCCGCTGCGAAGACATTAAATAAAGACAAACAGGACAAGAAAAGTGGCAATTATATTCGCCAGGAGCGCTACTCCGGCAGCATGAGTCGAAGTTTCTACGTCGGTGACACCATCACGCAGGATGAGATTCATGCAAAATTCGAAGATGGTATTTTGCGTTTAACGCTTCCGAAGAAAGATGCACAAAAGATTGAGAATTCTAACTGCATTGCCATCGAAGGTTAGTTAATATGTAAACCAACAGCCGCAAGGATGTTTCCCCAAACAACCTTGTGGCTGTTTTTTATATGCTCTATCCATACACCCAGTTTGCCAGAAAAACGGATGCCACAATGCCGGCAAGGGTAGCCAGCAGCGCACCTTTCAATGTCCATCGTACCTTTGTAATTCCCACAGAAGCAAAATAAATGGATAGACAGTATAGCACAGCCTCCGTACAACTCAGAGAAATCGCCGCCATCACTCCCGCCAGAGAATCCGCCCCGCATTCCTTGAAAATGTCCAATAACAGACCGCTGGCCGCAGAAGAAGAAAACAACCGTATGACAAACACCGGAATTACTATAATTGGCAGTGCAATACTTCCGAGCAGAATGCTTCCATCTTCCCGGATACAATTCTGAAATAAATTTTGTGCCATGTCGTACAGCACTTCAAAAATACCGCTGGCACGCAGTACCCCTACACTGACCAGCAATGCCACCAGCGTGGGAAGAATTCTGCCCACAATATGAAAGCCTTCCTCCACACCTTCCAGAAAAATTTCATAAATCTTTACCTTCTGGCTGATTCCCGTGGCAACCACATAAAATATAATCATCGGTAAAATAAAATTGGAAGCATAGACAACCAGTTTCATGATGAATCTCCTTTCTTATTTTTATTTTGTCCGGTTTCGAATTTTCCACTTTCCATAAATAACCGCCACCAGTGTAGACACCAGTGTAGCAATCATAGCTGGCAGAATGATTGCCGTAGGATTCACCGAACCATACTGGCTGCGATATGCAATGATATTCACCGGAATCAGTTGTAAAGAGGAAACATTGATGAGAAGAAACATACACATGGCTTCACTGGCTTCTTCTTTCGGATCCATTGGTTCCTGAAATTCCTTTACCTTTTTTAACTCCTCCATCGCTTTTAATCCCGTCGGGGTTGCCGCCCAGCCAAGCCCCAGAAAATTTGCCGCCATATTTTCAGCAATATAATACCGCGCCTTCTCTGCCTCTTTGCCCTTCAAAGAGGGATACAAAATTTCAATCACCGGACGGAATATCCGAGCCAGTCCTCTGGCAATTCCTGCTTCTTCTGCCACCTTCATAATTCCGGTCCACATCCCCACGACCCCCAGCATCACAATTGCCAGTTGTACCGCCTCTTTGGAACTATCCACAAAAGCCAGCGCCACTTGATCCATATTTCCCAGGAATGCCCCAACCCCAATTCCCAGTAACAACATTCCAACAAAAATTTTGTTCATCATGGCAAAAAAACTCCCGCATAAACTGATTACTACAGTCTATGCGGGAAATTCCATTCTAAGTCAATTACGTTTCTGTACTGCCAAATTTACTTAAATTATGCCTAACAGTGAAAATGCTGCATACTTTCCTCTAATCCATTTGCAACCTCTCGCAGGCTCTGAGTGCTGCCTTCTACCTGTTCAAAGGTACCGGTTACCATATTAGCAGTAGCACATACCTGCTGGGTAGTAGCCGCGTTCCGGGTCGCAATATCCAAAAGTTCTGTAACGGTATCTACAATTTCCTTGCGGGAATGGTCCAAATAAGTAACACGGTCCTCAATTACCTTCATGCTGCTCAGGGACTGCCGCAACTTCTCCATCACTTCTGCGGAAGCATGACGGGTCTCCTCCATATTTCCGCTCTGGGCACTGATGGTATCCGTTACCTTTTCCATTGTCTCCACCGCTTCATCCGAATCCTGAAGCAATTGTTTAATAATCTCTTCTATTCGCTTGCTGGATTCGTTGGACTGCACCGCCAGCTGCTGAATCTGGGATGCTACCACAGCAAAACCTTTACCGCTCTCGCCGGCTCTCGCCGCTTCAATGCTGGCATTCAGACTTAAAAGATTGGTTTCCTCTGCAATGGAAGCAATCATATCGGTTACTTCCCGGATTTTTCTCGCAGAATCATTTGTCTTTTTGGTCTGGGCAGAGATTTCCTGAATCAGTTGCTGTACCTGCTCATTGCTGTCCAATAGTTTTTGTAATGTCTGGGCATTCCTCTCTTCCGAATTGCGCATGGCATCTGCATTTTGCTCCATCTGCTCTACTTCTTTGGTCGTTTCCAGAATCTTTTCTCCCATAACCGTCACATTATCCGATGTCTTCCGGGAAATTTCTGCCTGCACTTCGGCACTCTGGGCAATACTGTTCACTGCATTCTCCACTTCCTCCATGGAAGAGACCGCATCCCTTGCCGTATCCTCCAGTTCCCGGGATGCCTGCATAACCGCACCGGAATTGTCTGCAATCTTTTCAATACTCTTTGTCATTTCACTTTGCAGTTCCACAATGGAGCGGGACAAATCCCCAATCTCATCTTTGCGCTGCAGCGATTTTTCTTCGATGTCTGTTTTCAAATTTCCTTTTGCAACTGCCTGCACCGCACCAATTCCCTTTTGCAGAGGACGAGTTAAAGAAACGGAAAAAATTACTGCTGCCGCAATACATAGCAACATGACAAGCAGCACCACGGCAATTACGGTGCCAAGAATCTGGTTCATAGCAGCATCCTTCTGCGCTTTATTGCTACCCACAAAAATCATTCCCAGAGGTTCTTCCTCTCCTTCCTGGTATACTGGTATGTAGTATCCATAATGCAGTGTTCCGTCTATGGACACCGCCTCACTAAAATATTCTTTTCCTTCTTTTAATACTTTTTGAACAATCTTGTCACCAGCCGGTGATTTCAAAATTCGCTCTCCCTTTTTGTCTACTGCCGAAGTCATAATTCTCTGGCTTCCGTAAAAAAAGGTAACTTCCACACCGGACTTTTCCTTAATGCTGTCCACAATACTTTCCGATTTGCTTATATTGTAACTTCCTTTCCACACATCGCCATTTTCCGCCTGTATATACTGACCGGAATTCTGGTCATAAGCAGCATAAGTAGCCGTCGCTGCCCCTTTTAAGGAATCCTCAATCTCTTCCATCAGTGCCCCCCGGACAACTGTCAGGGTAATCAATATCACTACCACACCTACCAGCAAAACCGGACATACTGTCAGCATAAATATCTTCTTTTTTAATTTCATACCTTCATCCCCTTACTTTACAACTTCAACGTTTTTATAGTACCAGTCAATACCACCAGTAATTGTAGCATCATCCAGGGTTTCCCCTTCTTTTCCGATGATTGTTCCCGTATTGGTTTCCAATTCTCCGTCAAATACATTAAACTCTCCGGAAAGAATTTTCGATTTTGCCGCATCCACTTTTTCCTGGGTTCCCTCTGCACAAAAATCTGCCAAATCCGTAATGGAAACCAGTCCTTCCTGCATACCACCGTAGTAATTCTCTCCCTTGTAGGTGCCATCTATAATACTTTGTACCTGTGAAGTATAGTACGCACTCCAGTTCCAGATTACACTGGTCAGACAGGAATCCGGCGTCTCCTTTCCCATATCCGAATTATAACCAATTCCATACACTCCTGCATCGCTTGCCATCGTCTGTGGGTAAGGAGTGTCACAGTGCTGCGCCATTACATCACAACCCATATCCAGCAACTCTCCTGCTGCCGCTTCCTCTGCTTTTGGTGCATACCAACTGTTTGTTACTTTTACATACACCTTGGCATCGGGATTCACAGAAGCAATTCCCAAGGCAAATGCATCAATTCCTCCCGTTACCTCGGAATTGGAGGAATCCATTGCCGCCACATAACCGATTTTGTTCGTTTTCGTATTCATCCCTGCCACAATTCCACTCAAATAACGAGCCTGATAGATTCTTCCA
>JAQXNR010000111.1 GCA_029098105.1 Lachnospiraceae bacterium | reverse complement strand
TCATATACTTCCATAAATTCCCTAAAACTTACCGGATAAACATGAATCTCATCGCCACGACCTCTGAATTCCGTAATAATATCCTTTGACAAAAATTTTGAATTACTTCCTGTTACATACACATCTACGTTTGATATATGAAGTAAAGAATTCAACACCTCTTCAAATTCTTCTAGCATCTGTACCTCATCCAACAAAATATAGTAATCATTGTTATCCACAATCTGAGTAGTAATGTAATTCAATATCACATCCGGATTCCGATATTTTTTATTCTCTCTACGATCCAATTCGATTGAAATAATGTGCGCATGGTCAACTCCATTATTCAACAAATAATCCCTAAAAACACGAAATAACAGATATGATTTGCCAGATCTTCTAATTCCTGTAACAGTCTTAATCATACCATTGTGCATTCGATCTATTAATTTTTGTAAATATATGTCTCTTTTAATTTCCATCTTAATTCACCACATTGACATTTTATTGATATTGTGCCCTTACTTTTCAACAATTATACATCTAAAAGATATTTACCGCAATAAGTAATTTACATATCTTTAATTTATTTTTTCAATTTCTACCTCCGTATAATAATGCTTTAATATCTTTTCATAATCTGCTCCTTCTTTTGCCATCTGATTTGCCCCGTACTGGCTCATTCCCAGACCATGCCCTTTTCCGAGGCATACAATACGAAGTTGATTGTCCACAGCCTCCATATAAAAATAGAGAGAATTCAGGTTCATTGCCTGCTTGAACTGCTCTCCGGTTACCGTCTGCGTTCCTATTTTCACTTGTTTTACATACCCAGCAGGAGACTTCTCTGCTATGGCTAACTGGGTCAGGTAGTTTTCCGACGTAATCCCAACCCCCGCCAAAATGCCGCCAGCATCGGAAGATGCCGTCCCATCACCGGAGACATTCCCCAGTAGTTGGGAAAGAGCATTTGACACATCCTCATAAGAATACATAACCGTCTGCATATAATCCTTTGATTCCACATCAGAACTGGAATCTACACTGGACAAATAGGGGATATCCTGTCCATAGACATCCAGCGCACTTGCTGTCTGACCAATACTGACCTGATGATACAAGGCATCTATGTAATTTCCCTGATAGGTAAGCACCATTCCATATGTGGAGGCAACCGCTGATTTTAATTTGTCCGACTGCTCCTGATACCGGGTTTCTCCTAATTTTTCTCTTCTTTCCTCATCAGAATAGTAACCCATATTCAAGTCTTCTGCTTTCAGATTACTTCCCTGCTGAACCAATTTTCTTGCATTGGTCCTCACGATTATCGCCTGTGCCCAATATACCTCCTCCTCATAATCAGCGGGAAGTTCTGCTGCCAGAACTCCAACCATATATTCTTCCAAATCCGCTGTGAGAAGTTGTCCTCCCTCCTCATATTCCACAATAATTCCACTTTTCTTAATCTCTCCTCCCTCTTTGTCATATCCGGTCATCAACATTGTCATTCCAAAGGGAAGAAACAGTAACAGAATGGTCATCCCAATGCAAATAATAAATTTTTCGCCCATAAAAAAATCCCCCTTACCTCTATTTTATGTAAGGGGGGAATTTTTTATAACTCGTTGAATTCCAATTCAATCTTCTCACATTGCAGTTCTGTTTTTACATAGTCTATTATCCCACTTTGTTTTTCTTCATCAAACCGCTCTTTATGATTTGTACTGATTTTCACAGTCACCTTTTTAAATTGTTCGTACTCTGCATAATTGTCAGGAGATACCGAAATCATCTCATTTTCCTGCATTGTCTCCTGCAAATCGCGCTCCACAATTTTTACTTTAGCAGCATATTGCTGCTCTGTTTTTTCCCTTGAAGAAACCTGTTCTTTGCTTTCCTTCCACTGCTCAACTCCCCGCGAAGACCGGCTTATGTTATAACCATATATTCCTGCCACCATAGCAATTATGCAAATTACTAAAATGATGAATCTTTTTTTCATAATACGTTCTCCTTTCCCTTTAATACTATCATATATTTTCTTCTTTTTCAACACAATATGCACAAATTATAAAAACAGGAAGAACATTTCTGTTCCTCCTGTTTTTAGTTCATTTCCACAAAATCAGTTTAATTTATTTTTACAATTGGCTGATTCAAACCTAAATCGTTTCCTTCGGCAACTTTACTGTAACTTTCTGCAGTTTCCAAATGTCCTTAGCATACTCCTCAATGGTTCTGTCAGAAGTAAACTTACCACAGCAAGCCGTATTCAGCATTGCTGATTTTGCCCATGCGTCCTCATTCTTATACCATTCGTTGACACGTTTCTGTGCTTCGCAGTAAGAATCGAAGTCTTTCAGGATGAAGTACTGATCCTGATTTAATAAGGCATCATACAATTCACGGAACAACTCTGTGTCGTTACCAGAATAAGTACCATCTACCAACTGGGTCAATACTTTGCGTACTGCCTGATTGTTGTTGAAGATGTCACGAGGATAGTAACCACCCTCACGCTCGTATTTCATAACCTCATCTGCACTCATACCGAAGATGATTGCGTTCTCAATACCAACCTCTTCCACAATCTCTACGTTTGCTCCATCCATAGTACCCAAAGTCAAAGCACCATTCAGCATGAACTTCATGTTACCAGTTCCGGACGCCTCTTTGGATGCAGTGGAAATCTGCTCTGACACATCTGCTGCTGCAAATATAATCTCTGCATTGGAAACACGATAGTTCTCAATGAATACTACCTTAATCTTGCCGTTAATGGTCTCATCGTTATTGATGACATTGGCAACATTGTTAATCAACTTAATGGTCAGTTTTGCACGACGGTAACCCGCTGCTGCTTTAGCGCCAAAAATGTATGTATGCGGCACAAAATCCATATTCGGATTTGCCTTTAACTCATTGTAAATATGCATAACATGCAGAATATTCAAAAGCTGTCTCTTATACTCGTGCAGTCTCTTAACCTGTACATCAAAAACAGAACGAGGGTCTACATCAATTCCATTGTGCTCTTTGATGTATTCTGCAAGACGAACTTTGTTCTTATATTTAATCTGCATAAATTCCTGCTGGTATTTCTTGTCATCTGCATAGACAGCAAGTTTCTTCATCTGGCTCAAATCTGTAATCCACTCATCACCAATCTTCTCAGTTACCCAGTCTGCCAGCAACGGATTACCATGTAACAGGAAACGTCTCTGCGTAATACCGTTGGTCTTATTGTTGAACTTCTCCGGAGTCATCTCATAGAAATCCTTCAACTCCCGTTTTTTCAAAATATCTGTATGTAACTGTGCCACACCGTTTACTGCATAGGAACCAGCGATTGCCAAGTGTGCCATCTTCACCTGTCCATCGTAAATAATAGACATCTTTGCAATTTTCTCCTGATTGCCGGGGTACTTTGCATTGATTTCCATCTGGAATCTTCTGTTAATCTCCTCCACAATCTGGTAAATACGAGGCAATAATCTTGAGAATAATTCAATCGGCCATTTCTCCAGTGCCTCTGCCATAATTGTATGGTTCGTATAAGCACAGGTCTTTGTTGTAATATCCCATGCCTCTTCCCAACTTAAACCTTCCTCATCCATCAAAATACGCATTAACTCTGCAACAGTTACCGTAGGATGGGTATCATTCAACTGGAACGCTACCTTCTCCGGTAATTTATGAATGTCTTTATTGGTCTCTTTAAATTTCAGAATCGCTCTCTGAACAGAAGCAGAAACAAAGAAATACTGCTGTTTCAGACGAAGTTCCTTACCTGCATAGTGGTTGTCATTGGGGTACAGTACCTCGCAAATCGTCTTAGCCAAGTTCTGCTCCTCAACCGCTCTCTGGTATTCACCCTTGTCAAAAGAGTCCAGATTAAATGTCTGACATGCCTCTGCATCCCAAATACGCAAGGTATTTACCACATTATTGCCATAACCGACAACTGGCATATCATAAGGAATCGCGCGAATTGCCTGGTAATCTCTCTGAACAAACTTCATCTTGCCATCAGCGCCCTGTTCTGCATATACATTACCACCGAACTTGACAATAACAGCGTAATCATCACGACGAATCTCAAATGGATTGCCATCTCTCAACCAATCATCCGGTTTCTCAATCTGGTAACCATCACGAATTTCCTGACGGAACATACCATAGCGGTAACGAATACCACAGCCATAAGCAGGGTAACCCAAAGTCGCAAGAGAATCCAGGAAACATGCTGCCAAACGTCCTAAACCACCATTTCCCAAAGCTGCATCCGGTTCCTGGTCCTCAATTGCATTCAAATCAAATCCCAGTTCATCCAGCGCTTCTTTAATCTCGTTATAATATGTCAGGTTAATCATGTTATTTCCCAGTGCACGACCCATTAAGAACTCCATAGAAAGGTAATAAACCGTCTTTACGTTCTTTTTCTCATATTCCTTGTGTGTTGCAATCCAACGGTCAATTACATAGTCCTTAACGGCATAAGACACTGCCTGGTAAACCTGCTGTGGAGTTGCCTCGTCAATCGTCTTACGGTACTGATTCTTAACATTCTCCACTACCGCTTTTTTGAATGCTGCTTTGTCGAAATTACTTTTCTTCATGTTGTACACATCCACCCTTCTTTATTAAAAATTATTAGATTGCTCCACGCCAATCGTTACGGTTTCCCCATTGATATTCCAATCCTTGACAAAACCTTTGGTTTCTCCAAGAATGATGTTTACAGCTAATACATCATGCTTAATCACGTCGGCATTTTTCGTCATAATGTCGGCAATCTTTTCATTATTATCGTTGTAAACGATAATTTTGTCAGTGACTTCAAAACCAGCTTCTTTACGCATATTCTGAATCTTGCTGATTAACTCGCGAACCAATCCCTCTTCCAGGAGTTCCTCTGTAAGATTCGTGTCCAATACCACTGTAATACCATTGTCAGATTCTGACTGGTAGCCTTCCTGCTGCGTCATCTCAATTAACAAATCCGCTTTCTCCAAATCCACCGGACCATCGGAAAGTTCCAGATGTAACACGCCTTTCGTATTCAGGTCTTTCATGGCAGCATTGCCATCCAGACTGGAAAGTGCCTGCTTAATTCCACCCAGTTGCTTGCCGTATTTGGGTCCTACTGTTTTGAGCTGTGGCTTAAACGTATATGTGGTATAAGAACTTACATCCTGTGTAAATTCTGCTGATTTGACATTTAATTCATCCTCAATTATCTCCTTATAAAATGCAGACAATTCGGAATCTGCAGAAATAAACATTCTGCCTATCGGCTGGCGGTTCTTAATGTTGGCACTGTTACGCGCTGCACGCCCCAGCACAACAATTTTCAGAACTTCATCCATATCCGCCTCTAATTTGGAATCAATCATCGTCTCATCTGCTACCGGGTAATCACATAAATGAATACTCTCCGGTGCAGAAGCATCCAAATTCACTACCAGATTCTGGTATATATCCTCCGTCATAAAAGGAATCATAGGTGCAGCCACTTTACATGTGGTCACCAACGCGGTATACAAAGTCATGTAAGCATTGATTTTATCCTGCTCCATTCCCTTTGCCCAGAAACGCTCTCTTCCCCGTCTGACATACCAGTTACTCATATCATCCACAAATTCCTGAAGCGCTCTTGCACTTTCTGGAATCCGGTAGTTCTCCAAATTGCTGTCCACGGTCTGAATCAAGGTATTCAACTTAGACAGCAGCCATTTATCCATAACGGAAAGTTTGTCATATTCTAATTCATATTTGGTCGGATTAAACTGGTCAATCTCTGCATACAATACGTAAAATGCATAAGTATTCCACAACGTACCCATAAATTTACGCTGTCCTTCAGTCACCGCCTTGTCGTGAAAACGATTTGGCAACCAGGGAGCACTGTTAATGTAAAAATACCAGCGAATGGCATCGGCGCCATGCTTGGTCAGCGCCTCCATCGGGTCCACTGCATTTCCCTTAGACTTACTCATCTTCTGACCATTCTCATCCTGAACATGTCCCAGCACGATTACGTTCTCGTAAGGCGCTTTGTTAAACAGCAGTGTAGATTCTGCCAGCAGAGAATAGAACCATCCTCTTGTCTGGTCCACTGCCTCAGAAATAAACTGCGCCGGGAACTGTTCCTCAAAAAGTTCCTTGTTCTCAAAAGGGTAATGATGCTGTGCAAAAGGCATTGCACCACTGTCAAACCAGCAGTCAATCACCTCCGGTACACGATGCATCTCCTTACCACAGCAGGGACAAGGAATCGTTACACTGTCAATATAAGGACGATGTAATTCAATCTTGTCCGCATCCGGGTTACCGCTCTTTTCTGCCAGTTCCTGCCGACTTCCAATGGATTCCATGTGACCACATTCACATTCCCATACATTCAGCGGTGTTCCCCAGTAACGGTTACGGGAAATACCCCAATCCTGAATATTCTCCAGCCAGTCACCAAACCGTCCCTTACCAATGGATTCCGGAATCCAGTTAATAGTATTATTGTTGCGAATCAAATCTTCCTTAACCTCAGTCATCTTAATGAACCAGGATTCCCGGGCATAGTAAATCAACGGAGTATCACAACGCCAGCAGAAGGGGTAGTCATGCTCAAACTTCGGAGCATCAAACAGCAATCCCCGCTTCTCCAAATCTACCAGAATCGGCTTGTCCGCATCCTTCACAAACAGTCCCGCAAACTCTCCGGTCTCCGGTGACATATTACCTTTGCCATCTACCAACTGCACAAAAGGCAAATCATATTTGCGTCCTACCTGAGCGTCATCCTCACCAAAGGCAGGAGCAATGTGAACAATACCTGTACCATCTGTCATTGTTACATAATCGTCACAGGTTACATAATATCCCTTCTTATGCTGCTTTTCACAAATATCCATCGCAAAATCAAACAGCGGTTCATATTCCTTATGTTCCAAATCCGTTCCCACGAATGTCTCAAGTACTTCGTAAGCCGGTTCATCCTCCTTCGCCAGAGAACCCAGAACCCGGTCCAGCAATGCCTCTGCCATATAGTAGGTATAGCCGTCAGCCGCTTTCACCTTGCAGTAAGTTTCCTGAGGATTCACACAAAGCGCTACGTTACTGGGCAACGTCCAGGGAGTTGTCGTCCATGCCAGAAAATAGGCATCCTCACCAACTACCTTAAAACGAACTACAGCAGAGCGTTCCTTCACTGTCTTGTAACCCTGGGCAACCTCATGAGAGGACAGCGGTGTACCACAACGAGGACAATAAGGTACAATCTTAAAGCCCTTATACAATAACTTTCTGTCCCAAATCTGCTTCAATGCCCACCACTCGGACTCAATAAAATCATCGTGGTAGGTTACATAAGGGTCATCCATATCTGCCCAGAATCCAACCACATCGGAAAACTCTTCCCACATTCCTTTATATTTCCAAACCGATTCCTTACACTTAGAAATGAAGGGATCCAGACCATATTCCTCAATCTGCTCCTTGCCGTCAAGACCAAGCAATTTCTCCACTTCCAACTCTACCGGTAATCCATGGGTATCCCATCCTGCCTTACGCGGTACCTGGTAACCCTTCATAGTACGGTACCGTGGAATCATATCCTTAATTACACGGGTCAGTACATGTCCAATGTGAGGCTTGCCATTCGCCGTTGGCGGTCCATCGTAAAACATATATGTAGGGCAGCCTTCTCTGAGCGCAATACTCTTTTTAAAAATGTCGTTATCCTTCCAGAATTCCTTAACCTTCTTTTCGCGTTCCACGAAATTCAGATTTGCCGAAACTTTGTCGTACATAGTTGCTCCTCCTATATCTGCATATCTACCTGCCCGCAAGCAGGCACATATATAAATATAATACTCTTTTTTCATTTTAAAATCAACCACTGCACTGAATTTCGTGCATTTTCTATACTTTTTGGTATAGAAACACAAAAATAAGGTATTATCGCACGAAAATTTCCTGCCTAATACCTTATTTCTTCTTAATTTATAATTATTCTACTATCTGCTCCTCTGCCGCATAATCCTCTTCCTGGAATTGTTCTGTGGTGGCTGGTGCCTCGGTAGCCGCATCTGCCGCTGCCTGTGTAGTTACGGTCTCCGGTCTTCCATTCGTGCTCTCCGTAGCCGCCTCTGTAACGGATTGTGCCGGATTCTCCGTAGTAGCCTCCGCACTTTCTTCCTTCAGACCATAATAACTCTCATAGGGCATCGCCCCACTATACTCATCCAAAGTCATATCATGTGCCCGCAAATACTGTGCTACCGCAGTTCCCACATAGCGAATATGCCACGGCTCATAGGCATAGCCTGTGATGTCTGTTTTCCCTTCCGGGTAACGAATAATAAACCCATACTCTTCACAATGCTCCGCCAGCCATATTCCTTCCTTCGTCTGGGCAAACCGGCTGTACAATTCATATCCTATTTCAGCACAGGAAACATCGATTGCCAGTCCGGTCTGGTGTTCACTTTTCCCCGGCCGGGCACTGTAAACAGAGGCATAATTATAGCCATTTCTTCGAATACTTCTGTAATACAGACTACTCTGAGTACTGTAGGAACGAAATCCCGAAACGCCTACTAACTGTACTCCATCCTGCTGACCTGCCGCAAACAATTCTTCCAACGCCTCCGCTGCCTGAGATTCCATTTTGCGCCGTTCATCCGCTGTATTTGCCGCAAACACCACATCCGGCATGACCAGATTCTCCGGTACATAGTCTGCCGGCAGTGCGTGCTCCTTATTCACCAGTAAAACCTTGGGGGTCTGTGCTTTGACCGTCATCCTCTCTCCCATTCCAATATTGCTGTCATCACTATAATAATATGACTTGGAAAAGGCAGAATGAACTGTCAAATTTGAAATAATATCCCCCGCCGTCAAAACAATTAAAATTGCCAGTATTCCTTCTACTATATATCTTTTCGGTTTCATATTTACTCCTGCTTTCTATATGTACGCCCCGCCAATACTCTGACAAAGGCAGTTAAATCGGTAGTGCTCTCTTCGCGAATTTCATTTTAACACAATCTTCTCGCAAAATCTTTACAAAATTATTAAACTTTGACAAAATTCCTGTAAATTCTATAAATTTCCAATCCCGGCTTCAAACGGTTGGTCCCGCGGAATTTTTACTTGTAATTCTTTGTTTTCCTGCGTATAATTAGTATTGTGGTGTTTTGCACCAAACTGGAATTGTTATACATATTTTGTCAAAATTCACAATTATTGGAAATTCTAAATAAATCGTGGAATAATAGCAGGAGGTATTTTACATTATGCGCACGAAAGCAGTATCGGAAAGTACATTAAAGGAGCGTCTGTCAGGAATATTGGTACACCCCACTTCTTTCCCCAGCCCTTATGGTATTGGAGATTTGGGAGCAGGTGCCCGGGAATTCATAGATTTTCTGGAACAGGCAGGACAGCATTTATGGCAAGTTCTTCCCCTGGGTCCCACCGGTTTCGGCAATTCCCCTTACCAATCCTATTCTTCTTTTGCCGGGCAGCCACTACTCATCAGTCCGGAAGAACTGGTAGCAGACGGGCTTCTCACAGAAGAAGACCTGGAGGACATTCCCGAATGGGAAAGTGAACTCCGGGTAGATTTTGACAAGGTAGCAGAATACAAGGAAACGTTGTTCCGCACCGCATTTTCCCGTTTTACAGAACTGTCTTCCGGTGACTTGCTGAAAGAATACCGCAGTTTTGTCCGCAAACATGAATGGCTTAAGGACTACTCTCTGTTTATGGCATGTAAAGAATTTCATGAAGGTGCCTGCTGGCAGGAATGGACCGAAGAAATTGCGCGACCGGATGAGAAAGCAAAAGAAAAATGGACCCGGAAATTAAAAAAGAATGTGGACTATTACCGTTTTCTTCAATTCCTGTTTTTCCGTCAGTGGTCTGCATTAAAAGAATATGCAAACAGCAAAAACATTGAAATCATTGGCGATATTCCTATTTTTGTTTCCGCTGACAGTTGTGACGTCTGGGCTAATCCCGAGTTGTTCCAACTGGATTCCAAAGGATATCCTACCAGTGTTGCGGGAGTTCCGCCGGATTATTTCAGTGCTACTGGTCAGTTGTGGGGGAATCCTTTATACGACTGGAAGCAACACAAAAAAACCGGATATGAATGGTGGATTTCCAGAGTCCGCAGCCAGTTGACCATAACCGATTATTTGCGCATTGACCATTTCCGCGGCTTTGAAGCCTACTGGTCTGTTCCTGCCACAGAAGAAACAGCAATTAACGGCAAATGGATTAAAGGTCCCGGTGCTGATTTGTTTCACGCCATTGCGGATGCTTTAGGAGAAGATCTTCCCATTATTGCCGAGGATTTAGGTGTGATTACCCCAGAAGTAGAAGAACTGCGGGATGATTTCCAGTTCCCGGGCATGAAGGTGCTGCAGTTTGCTTTTGATTCTGTTGATGAAAATGCTTTCCTGCCTCACCATTACCCTTATAATTGTGTATGCTACAGCGGTACCCACGACAATGACACAACAAATGGATGGTACAACAATGCAAATGAATTGAGCCGGGATAAGGTGCGGCGTTATATGAGCTGTGACGGCAACAATGTGAGTTGGAACTTTCTGGCAACTGCATGGGCAAGCGTGGCAAGGATGGCGATTGTTCCCCTTCAGGACGTGATGCGCATGGACAGCGATGCCCGCATGAATACCCCCGGAACCGCTGAAGGTAACTGGGAATGGCGTTACAGTAAAGAACAGTTGAAAGAAGAAGATGCTAAAAATTTATGGCTGACCACACAGCTGTATGGCCGCTTATAGTTTTTTAAGATTAGGAGTGGATACATTATGAAATTGTTACTCATTGCAATTTATTTAGTCTTTTACTTTTTGGTCGGAATATTCATAAATATAGAAATCCGGACATTACAAAAAAAAGACCCGGTTGAAGCATATCATGTCAGCAACCGGATTGTACGCCATGCCTTTAACCGGATTTTACAACTTGCCGGCGTGCGGCGCATTGTAAAAGGCGCAGAGAACATTCCATCAGAAACTGCGCTGTATGTGGGAAATCATCGGAGTTATTTTGACATTCTGACCACCCATGTCACCATCAAGCAGCCCATCGGTTATGTTGCAAAAGCAGAAATGACTAATATTCCTTTTCTGGCACAATGGATGAAAAATATTGGGTGTCTGTTTCTGGACCGAAAAGACAACAAAAAGGCATTAAAAACGATTCTTGACGGTGCCAATATGTTAAAATCCGGTCAGGTGAGTCTGTTCATTTTCCCGGAGGGTACCAGAGGACACGGAGATGGAATTGCTCCCTTCAAGAAAGGAAGTTTTAAAATGGCAGAAAGAGCCCAGGTTCCCATTGTTCCTGTCGGTATCATCGGCACTGACAAAATATTTGAAAACAATGGAGCTTTTCGAAAAGTCCGGGGAGGCAAAGTATATTTGAATTTTGGCAAACCCATCGACACCACGAATCTTACGTCGGAACAGAAACGGCATATTGATTCCTATGTGCAGAACATTGTGGCAGACTTAATTCAGGAGTTAAAGGATGAGTATCATTTATAATATTGTTTTCCCTTTCAAAAGGTGGTAAACTGTTTACCATCACAGAACGAATTTATTTTAGGAGGTACAGAAATGTCAACAGGTT
>JAQXNR010000110.1 GCA_029098105.1 Lachnospiraceae bacterium | reverse complement strand
ATTCCGTTTCTGCGAAACGGCCTGTATCTTGGGGAAATCAAGAAAAACAGATTTGAGCCCTCCCAGTCATTTGCCATGGCGCTGAAAGGGCCGGCTATGGTGTCCGGCAGCAGAGAAAAAAGTTTGGGCGAGGACGAAGGTCTGGGAGAGTACGCTTCTTACGTAAATTTTGATTATTCTGACGAACGAGTCCGCAGATATCTTTGCGGTGAGACGGTAGAAGTAGACGACCTGTCCCCCGCACGGCCAAAAGGCTGGCAGCTGGTATGCGTAAACGGCTATCCACTGGGCTGGGGCAAGCTGGTCAACGGGACGTTAAAAAATAAGTACCATCCGGGCTGGCGGATGCAGGTGTAAGAATTAAGGATATGTGGGACTTGCGAGTTTACAGAATTTGCGTACTTGCGGAAAGTTGTCGTAAAAGGTCGTAAAACTGGTGCAAAAGCGAAAAGAACTTGCTTTTTCGGGAAAAACGTGCTATAGTAAGCAAGTCGATACGATGCGTGGCTCAGTTTGGTAGAGCGCTGCGTTCGGGACGCAGAGGTCGCAGGTTCAAATCCTGTCGCATCGACTATTTAGCAAGGTACCGGAAACCTGGAGAAATCAAAAGGCTTCCGGTCTTTTTTGTTTCAACATATAAAAACTTGTAACTTAGGCTATTCTCCATAAAATCCGTTATCACTCTTTTCAGACCATTTTAAGTACATTTCCTTAACATGATAAATATTCAATCCTCACTTTCTTCAACGGTTTTAACATCGTCTGCCAAAAATGCCACCCCTTCTTAAGTGATTGAGATGAATCCCAAAGAGGGTTCTACTCATTTGTATAGCATGCGTTGACAGAAAATATAGCGTTTATTATAATTATAAATATATAGAATGTTATATTACGAGGCGGTTTTATGAAAGATCTGATGAAAGAAATACGTGCTTATTTGAATATGAGTCAAACTGAATTTGCAGAATTATTAAATATATCTTTTGCAACGGTAAATCGTTGGGAGAACGGACGGGCAGTTCCAAATAAACTTGCGCAGTCCACATTATATGAGTTGTGTAAAGCGTATAATGTACCAGTGTATAATATGGTTATCGATAAGATAAAAAAAGCATCTAACGATGTGAAACTGGATGAGGGCAGAGTTTTGTTATACCATGGCTCCAAATCAGGGATTATAGGCACGATTGAACCAAAGAGCCGTTCGAAATGTGATTTTGGAAAAGGATTCTATATGGGGACAGAACCTAATCAGGCATTGACTTTGATTTGTGATTACGATAAATCTAAGTTTTACATTGTTTCTGTAGCAGTAAATGAAGTGGAAATATTAGATATTCCAGCGAACCTTGAATGGGCTATGGTCGTAGCATACTACAGAGGCAGAATGAAAAAAATTGAAGGCACATCTCTGTACAATAAATATCGTGATATAGCAAAAGGCAAGGATATAATAGTGGGAAGTATCGCAGATGATCGAATGTTTTATGTGATTGATAATTTTTTTATGGGAAATATTACAGATGTGGCATTGGTTCATAGTTTATCAGCGCTGGAATTCGGTAAGCAATATGTTGCGCTCACACAAAAAGCTTGTGATACAGTAAGGATTGAATGCGAAGTAAATCTTTCTTATTTAGAAAGGCAGGTTTTGAAAGAAGCGGCAGAATCGAATCGCACGAAAGGTATCTCACTTGCAAATGAAATTTGTAAGAATTATCGACGGGAAGGAGTATTTTTTGATGAAATGTTAGATACACCTTGGAAGGAGGTTTCGCAATGAACGAGCTTCAATTAAAATTGTGTGATATTCAAGGAAGGTTGTTCGAACTTTCCGCAGATAAAAAGTATGGAAGTGCTAATTTTGTAAAAGGATTTATGAATTCTGAAGTGGCGAAAGCATTGGACTCCACATATAATCGTATGCAGTGGGCGGGGGAAGAATATTTATTAGAAGAGCTTGTTGCTGTTGAAGCGGATAAGGTGTCGGAAGAAGGGGAGATTTATTCAAAAGAGGTTTTATACTGGATGGGTTATCTTTACCGCTATTGGCATTATTATACAAAGGAAAGTAGTTCGAAAATCTATAAGCAGGCACCTGTAGGAGCGATGAAGAGAAATTATCTGATGTTTCATACGATGGCACCAGAGTTGGCGATAGAAGATTTAAAAGAGATTAGTGGGCAGAAAACATGTAGTTCTAAAACATCGAGGGACTAGAACTTCAGAGCAGTAATGGCTTTGCTTCAGAGCAGTAATGGCTTTGTCTCAAAACAGGAATGGAAGCCATTGGAAAATCTGTATGATCATCTACGTGATGAGCCTGCTTTATGCACTTGCCATGGCAGTGGATGCTTTTTCTGCATTGTTTTTTGGCTGGCTATTTGATAAAATCGGACTGAAAGCAATGATTGCCGCAACCCTTTGCAGTTCATTTTTTGCATGTTTCATTTTCCTGACAGATCATGCGGCTTTGATCCTTATTGGTATTGTGTTGTGGAGGAGTGGAATGGGCGCAGAGGACAGCATTATGAAAGCTGCTATCAGACAGATCGTTCCAAAGAAGATGCGGAGTACAGGCTATGGGATTTTTGAAACAGGCTATGGAATTGCATGGTTTTTGGGAAGCTGGCTGTTTTTGAAATTTTATTTTGCGGTACGCTACGTCGACGAAATGTAAAGCATTTTTGAGGTTGGCTTTGGATAATTACAATTATTTTATAAGGAGGCTATTATGTTAGAAGTAGGAACAAAAGCTCCGGCGTTTTCACTTCCGGACCAGAATGGGGAAATGCATACTTTAAGTGAGTATGCCGGAAAAAAGGTCATTTTATATTTTTACCCGAAGGACAATACGTCGGGCTGCACGAAACAAGCCTGCGGCTTCAGTGAGCTCTATCCGCAGTTTACGGAAAAAGGGGCTGTGGTAATCGGGATCAGCAAGGATTCTGTGGCA
>JAQXNR010000109.1 GCA_029098105.1 Lachnospiraceae bacterium | reverse complement strand
GCTGACCGGAGGTTCTGTAACTGTAAATGCGGCGGTAACACCTGTTCAAGCAAATAAAGTGGTGTGGATTGGAACCCAGGTACAATCCGATTCCGGTATCGTATTTAGTGTAGAGCCGGTAGATGCAGATGGAAATCTTGTAAACCAGTGCAATGTGACTTATAAAGATGGAACAAGTGTGAAAACAAATTTTGTGCGCAAAGATGAACTGTTTACTCTACCTAGTCCTAAGGATCCTAATGGTGAGCATGAGGGCTATAAAGCGGTTGGCTGGACAGTAGAGGGCAGCGAAGTAATTCTTGCTGTGGGCAGTACCCAGACCGTTTCTGCGGATACGGTATATGTAGCAGTTTATACAGAGATTACAGGAAGTCTGCAGGTAAGTGTAGCGGATACCGATGGATTGGTTTATGGTTACACGACAGATGCCGGAGTGGAAGTCACAATAACAAATAATACCAATGTAACGATTGATTCCATTAAGGCGCAACTGGAGGACGAGACAAAGTTTACACTTTCAAAAACCAGCATCACAAGTCTTGCAGCAGGAGAATCGGCAACACTTAAGGTAACATTGAAAAATGGTCAGAGTGTAAACACATATAGTACCAATTTAATCATTACCGTTTCCTCCAAAGAGTGTGATGGGGATGAGGTAGTAATTAATCGTACCGTAATCAAGAAGAAGTTACCGACACCAACCAAAACACCAACGGTTCAGACGGTAACGGATACCAGTGTTACATTAGTTCCGGTTCAGGACAGTGACTATACTTACCAGTATGGTTATAAGAAGGCTTCGGATACCAGTTATGAATGGCAGAATTCCAATGAAATAACAGGACTGCTTCCTTATACTGCATATGATTTTGCGTTGCGTTATAAGGAGACGGCAAATGCTTCTGCCAGCGATGCGGGTACTGCAGTTTCCCAGACTACTTTGATGAGTGATGCAGGTAAATATGTGATTGATGTAAGTAAGTTGGGAGATGAGGACTATATTGCAGCCCATGGTGGCACTATTTCGGTGAAAGGTAATGGATTGACTCTGGAGGAGGAACATACCTACACGATTACCGGTAAAAATGAGAATTTGACGGTTTCTGCACTGGAAGACGTCACGATTGTACTGGACAATGCGGAAATCTCAGGAATTACAGGAAGTAAAAATGTGATTCTGGAATTAAAGGGAACCTCAAAAATTGATTCCAAGACAGAAAATGTCAGTGGAATTACGGTGACTAATAAGGTGACAATTTCCCAGTCAGAAGATGCAGATGCTGCAAGTGTAACGATTCAGGGAGGCGCAGGAGCAGCGGGAATTAACGCTGATGAGGTTGTCATTACGAGCGGAACGGTGAGTGCGACCGGTGGAGAAAACGCAGCAGGAATTGAGGGAGAGAAAGTGACGATTTCCGGTGGAACGGTTCAAGTAACTGGTTCTGGTGATGCTCCTGCGATTGTTGCAGAAGAAAAAGATATTGCGGATACGGTTAAGTTGAATAATGGTGACAATTACGAAGAAGGTGGAAACGAGAATCCAGGTACACCAGATCCGACACCAACGCCAAATCCAACACCGACACCGGATCCAACACCAACGCCAAATCCAACGCCCACCCCGACGCCAGGTCCTACGCCGGCACAACCTTCCAATCCGGGTAATTCAACTGCAGATACCAATACTGGAGATACTACTGTGGATGAAGCGGATGACGAAGAAGATGAAGAGGTGATTACTCCGGCGTTGACTGCAGCAAATATTTTACTGCAAAAAGGAAAGTCTTATACGCTTACTACAAACCATGAAGATGTGGAGATTACCAAGATTTCATATGTGAATAGCAAGAGCAAGAAACTTGTTAAGGTGTTTTCTTCTGGAAAGATTAAAGCACAGAAAACAGGAACTGCCAAATTAAAAGTAACCTATGAATATGACGGCGTTTCTTACAATAAGAATGTTACTGTTAAAGTGCAGAAGAATCCGGTGCTGGTAATTGCCAAGAAGAAACTTTCCATCACATTGAAGCGAAAGGCAAAATGTAATTTTGTAAATCCTTCCAACATGCTTTCTTCAAAGGGAATGAAGTTTAAAACTTCAAGCAAGAAAGTATTGACGGTATCTTCTAAAGGTATGGTGACAGCGAAGAGCAGAGGAACTGCCAAAGTTACAGTGACGATTAGCGGAGAAAAATATGTTGTAAATGTAAAAGTGAAGTAAAGAAAAAATGGTTTATAAGCATTAGATAAAAATCAAATGTAAAAAACAGAGAATTTTAAAAAAGCGCAAAATTAACCATAGATAATTTTGCGCTTTTTTGCTTTTCAAAAAATTGAAAATTTGTTTTTGAAACAAAAAATTCCTGATTAGATAATTATCTAACATAAGAAATCAAAAAGTTTTTTTAATGATAAAATTCATTGTTAAATTTGTTTAAAAAAAAAGCAAAAAAAACGTCTTTATTGTCTTATGTTCTAAAAATTGCTCAAGGGGTTGCAAATACGGCGTTTTAGGTATAAGATACAAGTAATTTAAAGAAAGAGGTGTATGAATATGGCTTTAACTAAGAAAGAGGAAACTACGACAACCAAAGCGACTGCAACTGCAACCGCAGCTAAGGCTGAAGTAAAACCGGCAACGAAGACAACAACAGTTAAGACTGATACGGATACAAAAGCTACAACTGCAAAGGCAGAGGAGAAGACAGTAACTAAGCCTGTTGCTAAGAAGACAACAGCAGTTAAGAAGACGACTGCTAAGAAGACAACAGCAGCTAAGACGACTAAGGCAGCAGCTAAGGTTGGTTTCTTTGTAGAGTATGGTGGACAGCAGGTAAGTCAGGATGACTTAATGAACAAGATTAAGGCAGATTTGGAAGCAAAGGGTGCGAAGGCAACTGCATTAAAGGCAGTTGATGTTTATGCACAGCCGGAGAATAATGTGGTATATTATGTTTCTAATGCAGGCACTGCAAAAGAGATTAAGGGAGAAGTTTCCTTCTTCTAAATTTTATAACATTACATCCACACAGAAGGGATACTTGGAACGCGTTGTTTCGGGTATCCTTTTTTGTTTGCCTTTTCATGGGGAAAAAGGTATAATGAAAAGCACAATGTTTTTTCTGCTGTTAGGGAAGAACGGCATAAGAAGATTGGGGATGAATATGAGTTTGAAAAAAAATAGTAAATGGATTGCAGTGTTGGTGGCAGTAGTGTTGATTGCCTTTTTCCTATATGGTGTCAGGAAAGCAGACTGCAAGCCCCATGACTATACGGATACAGCAATGGCAACCGTAGTGCGTTTTCGATTGTATGGTTCCCAGACGGAGTCTGAAAAAGAATGTATGATGGAAAAATTGGAGGATATGGAAACCAATATCTTGTCATGGCGCATAGAGAACTCCCAGGTGGCAAAACTGAATGCCGGTGCAGGAAGCAGGGTAAGGGTAGATTCGTTGCTATATGGATGGCTTTCCCAGATTCGGGAGATAGAAGAGGGCAGTGATGGCGCACTGGACATTACGATTGCGCCGCTGGCAAGGCTTTGGAATATTGAGGGGGAAGAACCTTATGTTCCCGAGGAAGATGAGATTCAGGATGCATTGTCCCATGTGAATTACAACCGGGTAAAACTGGAAGAGCACAATTACGTTTACCTGGAATCCGGAACGCAGATGGATTTGGGAGCGGTTGGAAAGGGGATTGCCTGTGATGTGGTGGCAGATATGATGAAGGCGGAAAATTATGGTCCTGGTACAGTTTCCATAGGTGGCAGCATTGCGGTGGTAGGTAGTAAGCCCGAAGGCAGCAAATGGCAGATGGGAATTCAGGACCCGGAAGGGGAAACCGGAGAAGTTATGGGTGTGGTAGAAGTTGCTTCCGATTGTTTTTTGTCTACTTCCGGAGATTATGAGAAATATTTTGAGCAGGATGGAGTGCGGTACCACCATATTCTGGACGCTAAAACGGGAAAACCTGCACAGAGTGGACTGCACTCTGTGACGATTCTCTGCGACAGTGGACTGGTCAGTGATGCTCTGTCTACGGCATGTTTTGTCCTAGGGTTAGAGAAAGGAATGGCACTGGCGGAGAAATGGGACGTGGAGGCAGTTTTTGTGGATGAAGAACACCAGGTGCATATTACAAAAGGGCTGCGGGATTCTTTTACTTTACAAAAGGATTCTTATACCCTGGTGTCAGAGTAATCGGAGTGGAAAGTATGACAGGAGAAGGCAGTACAGAAGAAAAAAGAGAGAAAAAGCGGCATGACCTGTTTTTGATTGGAGTTTTGCTGCTGCTGGCTTTGGGGCTGTGGTTTTTGTCCCATTGTGGAAGAAAACAGGGAGCCTGGGTGGAGGTTTATGTGGACGGGGAACGAAAACAGCGGATTTCTCTTGAAGAGGAGGGAAATTATACGATTGAAACACCCTGGGGAACGAACCAACTTCAGGTCAGGAATCATTGTGCTAAAATGGTAAAGGCGGATTGCAAAGATAAGTTGTGCATGCAGCAGAAAGTAATCGAAAGGGAAAAGGAAACCATTGTATGCCTGCCTCATAAAGTAGTTGTGGAAATATGCGCTGGAGAGGAGGGGCAACTGGA
>JAQXNR010000108.1 GCA_029098105.1 Lachnospiraceae bacterium | reverse complement strand
AGACTTTTTTGACCTCTTTTATATTGGCGAGGGAGAAACGGTATATGACGAGTTGCTGGACATTTATAAGGACAATAAAAAACAGGGTGGCAGCCGACAAGATTTTTTGCTGCGGGCGGCAGGCGTGGAGGGCATTTATGTACCGTCCCTTTACTCGGTTTCTTATAACAAAGATGGTACCATAAAGGAAATGAAACCACGGTTTCCCAATGTTCCCAAACAAGTGCGCAAGCAGGTACAGATGGATTTAACCAATACGGTATACCCGTTAAAACCGCTGGTGGCTTTTTTACGCCCGACCCAGGACCGGGTTACGCTGGAAATCCAACGGGGCTGCATCCGGGGCTGCCGATTCTGTCAGGCAGGAATGATTTACCGTCCTTTGCGGGAGCGGGATGTAGAGGAGTTAAAACGATGGGCAATTGAGATGCTCAATGCCACCGGACATGAAGAGATTACATTGAGTTCTTTAAGTTCTTCTGATTATTCGGCATTGGAAGAACTGACCTATTATCTCATTGATGAGTGCAAAGAAAGGTATATTAATATTTCTCTTCCCTCGCTTCGGATTGACGCCTTTTCTCTGGATGTCATGAGTCGGGTGCAGGATGTGAAAAAGAGCAGCCTTACTTTTGCACCGGAGGCAGGAACCCAGCGTATGCGGGATGTGATTAACAAAGGACTGACAAAAGAAACGATTATAAATGGGGCAATGGAAGCTTTTCATGGCGGCTGGAACAAAGTAAAATTGTATTTTATGCTGGGACTCCCATTTGAGACCGATGAGGATGTAGTGGGAATTCCCCAGCTTGCCAACGACATTGCAGAGGCGTATTATACGATTCCCAAAGATGCCCGTAATGGGCGGGTGTCCATCAATGCCAGTGCTTCCTTTTTCGTACCGAAGCCTTTTACGCCTTTTCAGTGGGCACCGATGAATACCGAGGAAGAATTTTTGCGCAAGGCATATTTAGCCAATGACCAGATGCATGCCATGCACAACCACAGAAGTTTGAGTTTCCAGTACCACGATGCCACAACTACCATATTGGAGGGTATTCTGGCGAGAGGTGACCGACGTCTTTGTGAGACACTGTACCATATTTACTGTAAAGGCGCCATTTTTGATGCATGGACAGAATGGTTCCAGCCGGAATTATGGAATGAAACCTTTGCGGAAGATGGAGTTGATGTTGCTTTTTATACGACCCGGGAAAGAACTCTGGAAGAAGTATTCCCCTGGGATTTTATTGATGCGGGTGTAACGAAAGAATTCCTGAAAAAGGAGTACCTGCGCGCCAGCCAGGCAGTCACCACCCCGAATTGCCGGATGCAGTGTCAGGGGTGTGGTGCCATGACATGGAAAGGAGGAATCTGCATTGAAGGTAAGAATGAAGTTTGCTAAAACCGGACCGCTTATGTATGTGGGACATTTGGATTTGCTTCGCTATTTTCAAAAAGTATTCCGTCGTGCCGGGGTGGACATCGCCTATTCTCAAGGCTACAGTCCTCACCAAATTCTGTCTTTTGCAGCTCCTCTTGGAATTGGTGTTACTTCAGAGGGGGAATACATGGATGCGGAATTTCACAGTACCAAATCTTCAGAAGAAATGCTGGCACAAATCAATGCTGCCTGCCAGACTCCTTTCATAAAAGTAACGGAATTTGTGGAACTGAAGGAGGGAGCCAAAAAAGCCATGGCTGCAGTTGCAGGTGCGGACTACCGGGTGACGCTGGAATCCACAGAACCTTCTTTGATGCAATGTCTGACATCTGTGGAGAACTTTTTACAGCAACCATCCATTTTTGTTCTGAAAAAGACGAAGAAGGGAGAAACCCAGTGGGATATTCGCCCGTTTATTCATGATATGCGTGTAGATGGACAGAGCATCACGATGCGGCTGACAACGGGAAGCGTCAATAACTTAAAACCGGAACTGGTAATGGAAAGTCTATTTGCTTTTTGTGGGCTGCCCTATGACAATCTCTCGTTCCGGGTGCATCGGCTGGAAACGTTGCTCTGGAAGGAAGAAGAGGGCTGCTTTGCTCCTTTGTCCGCTGACGGGCATAGAATTATGCTGTAATTACCTAAACGAGTAGACTGGGAGGCATAAAATGAACAAGCACTGTATGATTACTACAATCGATGGGAAACGGGTTGCTTTTTTTTATGAAAATGAGCAGTTGTGTGAAATCTCCGTTTTGCCTAAGCCGGAAGAGGAACACAGCCTTTTAAAATTGGGCAATATTTGTACTGCCCGGATTCAGAACATCGTGTCCAATATTAATTCCGCTTTTATTGATATTAACGGCGAGACTTGTTATTACTCTCTGGAAGACAACAAAGACACGATTTTTCTCAATCCAAAACAAAATGACATTCCCCATGTGGGGGATGAAATTCTAGTACAGATTGACCGGGAGGCAGTCAAGACCAAAAATGCCAGTGCCTCCTGTTACCTGAATCTGACCGGAGAAACTCTCATCCTGACATGGCAGCATCCCGGCTGTGGTGTTTCCAAAAAGATACCGGAACCCCAGCGCAGTGAACTGCGCAGTTTCGTAAAGTCACTGCCTGCTTTTACGACTTTGCCAGAGCCGGAAAAAGCCGGTTTTGTTGTCCGCACGAATGCTGCTTTGGCAAGCCGGGAGCAGTTGGAAGAGGAGGCTCGCCGGCTGACACACAGCCTTGCAGATATATTACAGCGTGCCTGTTCTTCGGTTGCTGGCAAGTGTCTTTACTCCAGTCCTACATTTTACCAGGATATTCTCAATCAGATTGGAAGTGGTGATGACAATTTCATTTTAACAGATGACGATGTGGTGTTTGCAGCATTACAGAGAGCAAACGAAACCCGCTCCAATCCGGTGAATCTTTCTTTTTATGACAAAGAAATTCCTCTTTCAACTCTTTATTCACTGGAACAGGAAGTAAGACAGGCACTTTCCAAAAAAGTATGGCTGCCCAGTGGGGGATACCTCATTCTGGAACCGACAGAAGCCCTTACGGTCATTGATGTGAACTCTGGAAAGAGCATTTACAGCAAAAAGAAGAAAGAACAACATCTGTTGAATCTGAATCTGGAAGCAGCACAAGTGATTGCAAAACAACTTCAACTGCGGAACTATTCTGGAATCATACTGATTGATTTTATTGATATGCAGGAGAATGAAAACAAAGAGCGTTTGTTGAAATACATGGGAGAATGCTTAAGACAGGATTCCGTAAAAACTACAATCGTTGACATTACGGGATTAGGACTGATGGAACTGACCCGGAAAAAGGTAAAAAAACCGTTGCATGAACAATGGCAATTTTAAACTGGATATTCATTGCCAAATTTCTTTTTCTGTAGTAGAATTAACAAAGAAACAGCAATCTTGGGCGGAGTTTTTGTGCTTTTACGCCCAATGAAACAGGAGGTTATAACAGACATGAGTGAGAAGTGTAGATTGATTACCCGAAGTGATTTTGATGGACTGGTCTGCGCCATGATTTTAAAAGAGTTGGACTTAATCGACGAGATTCGTTTCGTCCATCCGAAGGATATGCAGGATGGTAAGATTGCCGTCACGGACCAGGATATTACCACGAACCTGCCCTATGTGCCCGGAGTGAAGTTGGCATTCGACCATCATTCCAGTGAGATTTCCAGAGCAGGCGGACCCAAGCCCAACCATATTATTGAGCCGGATGCTCCCAGTGCCGCGAGAGTTGTATATAATTATTACGGTGGAAAGGACAAACTTCCCCGGATTACCGATGAGATTATGGAAGCTGTGGACAAGGCAGATTCCGCCCAGTTTACGATGGAAGATATTCTGAATCCCAAGGACTGGGTGCTGTTAAGTTACCTGATGGATGCCCGCACTGGACTGGGACGATTCCGCAATTTCCGTATTTCCAACTATGAATTGATGATGGAGTTAATTGATTATTGTCTGGAGCATCCCATTAAGGACATTTTGCGCCTGCCGGATGTAAAGGAGCGAGTTGACCTTTATTTTGAGCAGCAGGAATTATTTAAAGCCCAGATTGAACGGGTACATGAAATCCATGGTGATGTGGTTCTTCTTCCACTGAAAGATGAGGAAGTCATTTACACAGGCAATCGGTTCCTTGTATATGCCATGTATCCGGAAGCAAAGATTTCTATTCATGTCATGTGGGGACTGAAGAAACAGAATACTGCCGTTACCATTGGCAAGTCCATTGTCAACCGCAGTTCCGATTTTGATATTGGGGAACTCTGTCTGAAGTATGGTGGAGGTGGTCATAAGAACGCCGGAACCTGCCAGTTGGACAATGACAAAGTAGATGAATTGTTACCTAAGATTATTGCAGAAATCAACGGCGAAACCGTTTAGTTTTTTGAATCGGATACATAAAAGTCCTCCTCTTTTTATACACTGAAAAAGAGGAGGTTTTTCTATGAGATGGAGATTTCCGCACATTATAGAACTGATTATTTTATTTCTGGCAGTGGGTTTTGCCATTCAATGGGGCGAACATAAAATAAGGGAACAGGCATTGCAAAATACAACGCAACTGGCAGAACAGAAATTGGATGCTTTTCGTAAATCTCCGGTTGCCTACGGAAAGAAGCACCGAATTGCCATTGCCAATACAATTACCGAAGAACTTTGCAATCTTCCCTACCCGAAAACCTATTCCAGCAGTATTTCCTTTTCCGATTCCTGGGGAGCGGAGCGGACCATCAATGCGGATTCTGCAGACCAATCTGTGCGGATGCACGAAGGTTGTGATTTAATGTATGCTCCCAATGAACCCGGGCAGGTTCCGATTCTCTCCATGACCGAGGGGGTGGTGGAACAGAAAGGGTGGCTGACACTGGGAGGTTACCGGATTGGTATCCGAAGCCAGGGAGGAATCTATTATTACTATGCCCACATGGCTTCCTATGCAGCAAATTTAGAAGTAGGAGACCGGGTAAAAGCGGGACAGTTTTTAGGCTTTATGGGAAATACGGGATATGGAAAAGAAGGCACGACCGGAAAATTTGCAGTACATTTACATGTAGGAATTTATGTAAACCAAATAACCCTTTCCGATTTGCATCTGAGCAGGCTGGCTCTGAACTGGGGATTTTGCCATGTAACAGAAGAAAATAACTCCATGCAATGGTATGATGTCAGTGTGAATCCCTACCCTTATTTAGTGCAGTTGCAGCAATGACTTGTCTTTGCAAACAAGCGGGAATGTGGTATACTAAAGAGAGTGAAAAGGTTGCTCGCGGGAATAACAAGAAACGAGGTGGTTACACATGGAAATACAGTTATGGCGTGAAATATTAGACCCCTATTACCTTGCGGTAGATGAACTGCTGGTGAAGTTTAACCACATTATTATGGAACACCGCAATTTTGATTTGTATTCTCCCATTGAACAGGTAAATGGACGGGTGAAAAGTATTTCCAGTATATTGGAGAAGGTGCAGAAGAAGAATATTTCTCTGGATGAGGTAGAAGAGCGGATTGAGGACATTGCGGGAATCCGTATTATATGTCAGTTTGTGGAAGACATTGACAAAGTGGTGAACATCATCCGCAACCGTAAGGATATGCGTATTAAAAGTGAGAAGGATTATATTACCCATATGAAGGCAAGTGGCTACCGCAGTTACCACATTATTATTTACTATGAGGTGAATACGGCAAATGGTCCGAAGGAACTGAAGGCAGAAATTCAAATCCGTACACTGGCGATGAATTTCTGGGCGACGATTGAGCATTCCCTTCAGTACAAATACAAAGGGAATATGCCTCAGCACATTAAAAATAAACTGTCCAATGCCTCTGAGGCGATTATTGTACTGGATGAGGAGATGAGTTCGGTTCGGGATGAGATTATGGATGCCCAGAACTCCTTTCAGATTAAGGACAATATTGTGGCAGACATTTTAAATAATATTCAGAATCTTTACAAAGTAGCAAACAAACGGGAAGTCGTTAAGATTCAGGATGAATT
>JAQXNR010000107.1 GCA_029098105.1 Lachnospiraceae bacterium | reverse complement strand
GGACGAACTGAATCCAGAAGAACAATGGGAGTTAACGGCTCATTCTGAGCGACGGATTGTAAATACCCATGCTTATGAGAATTTTTTTTCAAACATGCCGGATATCGGAAAGAGCAATCAAGGCAGGCGTAATATGGCAAGAATTGAAGATGAAATTTATAGCCAGTATTTGCTTCAGAACAATAGTAACAAAGTGGTGATTTTTGGACTGGATTGGGAGTACGAAGGAAAGTATGTAAAATCCGATATTACAGAGTGTGATAAGGCAGTTTTTTTGCAGGAGGTTTCCAGTGGAGTTTCCGACAATCAGGTTTATTTTGTGGGAATCAATTCCAACTATATTGCAGAGAGTAACGCAGAATGGACCGTTGGAAAGGACGGCCGGTATTATGAATTTGAGGAGTGTGAACTCAGTTGTATGGTAAGTTCGGAATACACTCCCCAAAAACTGATATTAACAGAACCGGTAGATAGCAAGGAACTTCAACTTTTGGTATATAACTATCGAACAAACCGTTATGACGATGTTTTTGCCAATGGTAATATGGAACTGAGTAAGCGGGAATTAGCATCTTATATGCATTACGGCGAGATGAAATTAAAATATGTATCTCTGAAAGGATGGGTATCAGAAGGTAAAGGGACGGGAATTACAATTCCAAGAATCGACCTTCTGGCAGAAGAATAGGAGGCGGCATTGTGCTAGCAGTAGAACATTTGGAAAAATCCTTCGGACAGCAGAAGGTGGTACATGATTTACAACTACATATTTCCAAAGGAAGTGTATACGGCTTTATTGGACCAAACGGTGCCGGCAAGACAACTACAATGAAAATGATTGCGGGGCTGTTGCCACCGGATTGTGGGAGTATTTACATTGATGGAGAGAAGATGCAAAAGGAAGATTCCGGTTGGAAACGTAAGATTGGTTATATGCCAGATTTTTTTGGCGTCTATGACAATTTAAAAGTGAAAGAGTATCTGGAATTTTATGCTTCTCTTTATGGAATGGTGGGAAGAGAGGTTAGCAGAAACTGCAATAATTTGTTGGAACTGGTGCATTTGGAAGAAAATCAGGATAGTTTTGTGGATACCTTGTCCAGAGGAATGAAGCAACGGCTTTGTCTGGCACGGTGTCTGGTTCACGACCCGGTACTGCTGATTCTGGATGAACCGGCATCTGGATTAGATCCCCGTTCCCGGTATGAGATGAAGGAAATTATTCGGGAACTGGCGCAGCGGAAAAAAACCATTATGATTAGTTCCCATTTATTACCAGATTTGGCTAAAATGTGTGACAGCATGGGAATTATGGAGCGTGGGCGTATGGTGCTTTCCGGTGGCGTGGAAGAGATTTTGAAAAGGGCCAGGGAAGATTCCTTTATTACCATAAAAGTACTGGAGCGGCAGGAGGATGCGGTGGCAGTTCTAAAAGAGAATCCCCGGGTGGAAAGTCTGGCAATCCGAAAAAACCAGTTTCGAATGCACTTTGCCGGAGATGAGAAGGAAGAGAGTGAACTGCTGGCAACTCTGGTGGCGAAAAACATCCCGGTTCTGGACTTTGCAAAGGAGAATGGAAATTTAGAGGAGTTGTTTATACAGTTGACGAAAGGACAGGAGGTGATGGAGATAGATGGAATACATAAACCCGATCTTATTGAAAGAAATGAAAGTTGGAGCTAGAACCATTCGGTACCCGGTATTGATTATGTTGTATAATCTGCTTTTGGCATTCGTAGGGTTGATGATTCTGTTTCAGATGAATAGCATTTACATTGTGAGTGGACAACTGCAGGGGAATTTTCTCATTGATATATTTGTGGTGGCAGGCTGGATTCAGTTTTTGACAGTTTGTGTGTTGATGCCGATATTGACAGCCAATGCTATAGCAGGGGAACGGGAGCGTCAGACATTAAACATGTTACTGACTACGACGATGAGTTCCCGGCAGATTGTAAAGGGGAAAATTTTTGCTTGTGTGGGAGTAGTAATGATTTTTTTATTGTCGGGAATGCCGGTTATTTCTCTTGGATTGTTATATGGCGGAATCCGATGGTACCATCTCTTTGCCATGCAGATTACTCTGTTTGTGGTAAGTCTGTTTCTGGGTGCTCTTGGGATACTTTGTTCGGTTTGTATGAAACGTACTATTAGTTCGGTTATTTTGAATTATGTTCTGGAACTTGTAGGAATGGCAGGAGGGTATTGCCTGTGGTATGTGCTGAACCATTGGACGGCAGAATTGCCGGAAAAGGCAGAAAAATGGAAACTTGGACTGGAAATGGTATTGCTGACTGGCAATCCGGCAACCGTTTTTGAACAGTATATGGAATCCTGTTATTCTGGATTTGCGAATGAGAAATATTACTTGTTGAACAATTTGGCAGGAAGTGGACAAACTGGTTGTATTGCTTATATAAAATATAGAATGGTCTGGGTTGGGGTGTTGGTTTTTCTGATTTTGGCATATGTTTTTTACCGGATGGCATCAAAGCAACTGAATCCGTTAAACCACAAACATTAAGGATTCCAGTTTCGGACATGGGATGAAATAGGTACGGAGTGGTAGAGTTGCGCATAGCGGGAAGCACTCAGGGAAAGGATGTAATTGGTCTGGAAAGAGCGGGTGCATCCCTTTGCGGTGACGATGTCTACTGCTTTGTTATAGGCTACAGCAGCTTCTTCCGCTGTGTCATAGTAACCAATCAAATAGTTGCCATTTAAATGAATCTGGCTTTTGTATATGGGCTTTCCCTGTTTCATAATGCTGCATACTCCGTAATAGGGATTGATGACTTCCATATTGTCATAGGTAAAATCCAGTTCATTCTGGTTAGCATGGCGGTAATCCCGGCCGGGAACGCTGTAGTTTTTAATTCCATAACGGGACAGGATGTTAATCTGCATTCCGTAATCTGCCACAAACAGGTATCCGCCTCTTTTTTGAATTTTGTGATTGGAATAGTAAAACAAATCATCAATGTCGAATTTTAATGGAGTGGAGGCATCCAAATAATAATAAAAATAATTTTTATAAAGGTAAATGGGGTTTTTTATGTAAATACCATTGTCCCGGTAATTCAGTAGGGAAATCTGTTTCTCAAAAGGGAGAATTGTTTCCCGGGACAATACATCCTCCAAAGAGAGATTACTTTGCAGGAGATGGGAGGCAGACTGGTAAATCCTGGCGGCTTCCTGTTCGGTGGCATAACTGCCCAGACTGATGTGTTTACCTTTATATGTGATGGAACTGCGGTAATAAATGGTTCCATCTTTTTTTGTTGTCTCATAAACACCTGCTGCTGACATGCTCCATCCTCCTTATTTCATCTTGCTTATTTTGTAAACATGGTACTACTTCTGAATAGTGTAACATAGAATGACAAAAAATAAAAATATGAAGAAAGTATTAAAAAAGAATTAAGCACTGTAAATAGTTAGAAAAGATTTTGAAAAAAACATGTATAATTTTTTTCACATTTGCATATACTTTACTATACAGATGAAATCTGGATGATTTTTAAACACCAGAGTTACATATCAAAGGAGGGTATTGCAAAAGTGAAGACAAAAAGGGGTTTAGTTGCATTTGCCGGATTGGTTATTCTGTTTGGCTGTGCATGGTGTGGTTTTTACAGTGCGAATGAATGGGAAGACGGGATGGAAAAAATAACGGTTTCGGCTAAGGGCAGCAGTGCGCAGACAGAGGACCTGCAGGAGAATGTGGAGATTGTTGCACAGCAGGGGTGCTATGGAAAGCATGAGAATGCCAGACAGGAAGGACAGACACAGATTGAACCAAAAGTGAATGTGTACCGGAATGCTTCCCGGGGAATTGCTCTTTCACAGGAGGATTATAATGTGTTGCTTCGGATTGTGGAGGCAGAGGCGACCGGGGGAACCAGGAAGAGCAAAAAGATGGTGGCAAATGTGGTGCTGAACCGGGTAGTGGATTCCCATTTTCCCAATACGGTTTCAGAGGTAGTATATCAGAGATGCAGCGATGGAACGCCACAGTTTTCTCCGATTTCGGATGGAAGATTTTTCTCAGTGACGGTAACGGATTCCACGAAAAAGGCGGTAGATCAGGTTTTGAAAGGAAAGGATGAAACCGATGGGGCATTGTTTTTTGTGAACCGTAACAGTGCTTCCAGCCGTGCTCTAGCGTGGTTTGACTCCAAACTAGACTATTTGTTCGAATGTGGAGGACATTCTTTTTACTGTTATAAGGATTAAGGACAAAATAATTTGAATTATTTGCAGTAGTGTGATACAATTTCACCGAATGGATATGCGCCAAGCATAGAATAATAAAGAAGGGTGAAATGAACGTATGAATCTGATGTATAAGAGCACGAGAAATAATAGCGAGAAGGTAACCGCTTCCCAGGCAATTTTAAAAGGACTGGCAGAAGACGGTGGACTGTATGTACCGGAAGCCATTCCGAAACTGGATGTTCCACTTACAGAATTGGCACAGATGAACTACCAGGATGTGGCCTATGCGGTGATGAAGCAATTTTTGACAGATTTTACAGAGGAAGAGTTAAAGCATTGTATTGACAGTGCCTATGATAAGAAGTTTGATGTGCCGGAGATTGCTGCCATGCGCAAGGCAGACGGGGCATATTTTCTGGAATTGTTCCATGGTTCTACGATTGCCTTTAAGGATATGGCACTTTCGATTCTGCCGTATTTGCTGACTACCTCAGCCAAAAAGAACCAGGTGAAAAATGAGATTGTAATTTTAACGGCGACTTCAGGAGATACTGGAAAAGCAGCGTTGGCTGGATTTGCTGATGTTCCGGGAACAAAGATTATTGTGTTTTACCCGAAGTCCGGAGTCAGCCCGATTCAGGAAAAACAGATGATTACCCAGAGAGGAAATAATACATACGTTGTGGGAATCCACGGCAATTTCGATGATGCCCAGACTGGTGTTAAGAATATGTTTAACGACAAAGTTCTGGAGAAAGAGATGGATGATGCAGGATACCAGTTTTCCTCTGCGAATTCCATTAACATTGGACGTTTGGTTCCTCAGATTGTATATTATGTATACGCATACTCCAGATTGGTAAAGGATCATACGATTCAGGCCGGGGAGCCCATCAATGTGGTGGTTCCTACTGGTAATTTTGGCAATATTCTGGCTTCCTATTATGCAAAGGAAATGGGATTGCCAATTCAGAAGTTTGTCTGTGCGTCCAATGAGAATAAGGTACTGTTTGATTTCTTTAACACGGGATGCTATGACAAAAACAGAGAGTTTATTTTGACGTCTTCTCCTTCTATGGATATTTTGATTTCCAGCAATTTGGAGCGTTTGATTTACAAGATTGCGGGAAATGATGCAGAAAAAAATGCGGAATTTATGAAGGAACTGTCCAGCACAGGAAAGTATTCCATTACTCCAACGATGAAGGAAGGACTGGCTGAGTTTGTTGGAGGATATGCAACAGAGGAGGACACTGCTTCTGTAATTGCAAAGATTTACAAACAGGATGATTATATTATTGATACGCATACTGCAGTGGCGGCTCATGTATACGAGCAATATGTGAAGGATACAGGAGATACCACACCTACTGTGATTGCTTCTACGGCAAGTCCGTATAAGTTTACCCGGAGTGTGATGAACGCTATTGATCCGGCATACGATGCTAAGACGGATTTTGAACTGGTAGATGAATTGAACCGGCTTTCCGGTGTTGTGGTTCCCCAGGCGATTGAGGATATCCGTACGGCTCCGGTTCTTCACGATACTGTGGTGGATGCGGACAAGATGTGCGATCAGGTGAAGAAAATACTGCATATTTAGTTTGCTTTTTGACAGAAAAGGAAAACTGCTTTTTTCAGAAACGAATGTGACTGGAGAAAGCAGTTTTTTTATATAATTTTTATAAAATTGTACGAAAAAAAGTACAGTGGGACCGGCAGAGAAGATGTTTACTGGGTTTCTGTAACAAAATACACCTGGTAGTTGTGAAAAATAACGCGGCGTAGTTGTTGGACAAAATGTTACAAATATGATACGATTGAGGTGCTTTCAAAAACAATTTAATTGTTTTCTATTCTTTCTTTCTAATTTCCAATTTGAATTATGAATTTAATATGGATATTGATGAATGGTGGTGTGCTGCTCTGGATTGCAGTATATGACCAGAGAACCCATTACATTCAAAAGATGGCATTACTGTGTCTGTTTGGGACGGTATTGCTGGAGCAGTTTTATTCCCTGATAAAGGGCAGCAAGACACTTGGTCAAGTGGGCGTACAGTGTTGTATTTCTATTGTTTATTTTCTTGTATTTCTTCTGCTTTCCCATATTTCGGGAGAACAGTTTGGAATGGGGGATGTAAAACTAATTGGAATTCAGGCAATGCGGTATTCCTGGATGACTTACCTTCTTATTTTGGCAACAGCATTTTTTCTGTGTAGTTTATATGTTTTTGTGGGAATGGTGTTTCGCAGATGGAAAAAGAAGGATACTGTAGCATTTGTACCGTTTTTGGCAGGAAGTATTGGACTGTACATGCTTTTATAAGGAACAGGAAGGGACTGGGGTGGGAGAAAGGCAGTTGCAGTCTGGGAAAGAAAGAGAGAAAGAATTGGATAGGAGGCAGTAGAAGATTAGAAAGAAAAGGAAAGCAGACAAAGAGTAGAGGCAGAAGGTATTGTGAACAAGAGAGGAGGAAAGAATGAGGAAAGAAAGATGGGGAATATTTGTTGTAGTAGTTTTAGTGTTAGGAATTCATACAGTATGTGGAGAAATCTACTATAGCAGGGCGATGGAGAATGTTCAGGAAGGACTGAGCGATGAAGAATTGTATGGAAACGGAAGCGAGAATGTGTTAGGGAAAAAGGCTCCTGTTGTAACGAAGCAGGGACAACCAGAGGAAGTAGGAAAGGAGAAACAACAGCCGGAGAAATCGGTGAAACAACCAAACACTTCCCAAGTGGAAATAAAACAGGAAGAAGAGCAGACGGCAGTACAGCCGGAGGAGAGTCTCAAAACAGAAAACTCTCAGGAAGAAAGTTTGGGAGCAGAAGATTACCAGGAGGATTCTAAAATTCATATTGATGGAGTGGAGGAACAGGGGTACTACAAAGAGCCTGTGAATATACAGGTGCAGTTGCCACAGGGAACCCAGAGCGATCAGGTGTCAGGCAGGCTGATACGGTCTGTGATAGGAGGAATTGCCGAGACCCGGGAGATGGGGGTAGTTCCCATGGGAAAACTGCTGGGCATGTCAGAAGAGGTGAACCAGGAAGGAGACTATAAAGTGCAGATTCAAATCCAGCAGGAGCAGGAGGTAATTGCACAGGAGCAGGTAGAGTTCCATGTCGACTGGACACCGCCAAAGATGGAATATAAGCGGTGGCAGGAGATGTGCCGTAAAAAAATTGATGCAAAAGAACTTCAAAGTACGGTGAAGGATTCCAGTCCGGTAAAAACCGAGGTGCTTGTGAATGGGCGCAGTGTGGAACAGAATCCGGTGGAACAGTCGGGGGAGTATGAACTTCTTGTACGGGCAGTAGACGCAGCAGGAAACCAGACGCAAAAGCAGGCAACGGTGATGGTAGGCGGAACAGAAAAGAATACCCAATTCGTACATGCACAAAAAAATAAGATTTCATCTCTGACTTTGGCGGGATTGACGCTGCTTTTGGGAGCAGGACTTTTTGTACGGGAGCATAGACAGGAAAAACAAATTGAGGAGGATGAATAGGAGTATGATGGACATAAAAAGAAAAAGAAGGAATAGAACAGGAAACATGTTATTAGGATATATTCTGACGGTTGTTATGGTAAGTTCTCTGATTTTACCCGGGTTTTCCCGGGGAGGGATTGTTCAGGCGAAGGATACCGGAGCACGCACACTGGTTATTGGGGACACGAGCCGATGTCTGATTGCAAAATCTCAAAATGGAGTGATTTACACCTACCGTTCCAGTAATACCAATATTGCCAGTGTGTCAGGCAACGGTGTTATTACCGGGCGGAAAAAGGGACGAGTAAGTGTAATTCGCTATGTTACAAGGAAGCATAAAACAAGGATTGACCGGGTACAGGTTTTTCGGGTAGTGCCGTTTTCTATTTCCGGAAAAAAGACTATTTATGTAAATGGTTCTTATTCTTACAAGACTCAGGGAAATTCTGTGAAATGGAAGAGTTCTTCTACTAAAAAGGCATCTATAAGTAAAAAAGGGAAGTTAAAGGCAAAACAGCAGGGAACGGTTACCATAACCGCAAAATATAAAAATCAGACTGCCAAAAAGAAAATTCTCATCAAAAAGGACAAAATGGACCATATTGAAGTAGCCTATAAAGGGAATTCTGCGTATATGGGAAACCCGGTTTCGAAAGGGGATTTTTTAGTAAAAGCAGTGTATAAAAGCGGAAAGAAAAAAACGGTTTCCAATTATACTTTCAGTAAAAATGCTTTTTCCCGGGAAGGAAAAGAAAGTATTACAGTCACTTATGGAAAATATAAGGCAAAAACCACTGTGAATGTTTTACCAAAGGAAGTGACTTCTCTGCAGGTGACGTATCAGGGAGGCCCCTTGGCGGTAGGGCAGAGTGTAAATCCGAATGATTTGAAGGTGACAGCGGTATATAATGATGGTTCTACCCGGATTCTGGCGGCAGAGGAATTTGCATTGGGAAATGCGACGGCGAAGGAAAAAGGAACTCTTGCTGTTGTTGTTACCCATATTGCCAGTGGGGTGCAGGAAACTGTGAATATTTCGGCAAATGCGCTTGCCATTATGGGGGTAGATGCCAATTATTCGGGAGGTGTAATTTACAAAGAAGAAGGTGTGGACACAGCAAAAGTAAAACTGGTAGTCACCTATGAGGATGGCTCTACGGCGTTGGTAGATGCTTCTGATATCCGGGTTGGAAGTACTACCAGTGAGGATGGAAAGGTAAAAGTACTGCTTTATTATACGGTAGATGGAGTGGAATACTCTACAGTATTGTCGGTACAGGAAAAAAGTCATAAACTCACAGAACTTCTGGTAGAATCGGAGCGAGCGTATGCTTTTTGTAAAAAGGAATTAAACCGGGACAACTTTGTTGTAAAAGCGAAGTATTCCGATGGAGAGGAGAGAATTGTTGGGGACTGGATTTGTGATTTTCAGGTAATGGACCAGGCAGGGGAGCAGACAGTTACCTTTCAGTATACAGAGGACGATATTACGGTTTCCCAGCAACTGATAATTTCTGTAAAGGAATCCCGCCCGTTGGAATTAAAAGTTACGAAACCAATTTCACAAGTAACAGAAGGAGATAGTCTGGATTTGTCTCAGATGGAAGTGATTCTCGTTTACGAGGATGGATTGTCTGAGGTTATAAGTGGTTACCAGACGGATTATAACAGCAGTGACAGAACAATAGGAGAGCGGAATGTTACGGTGAGTTATGAAGGATTTACCACGACTATGAAGTTATTGGTAGAAGCCAGAACGGTAATTTCCATTAGTGCTACCGATCCATCGGGAGTGACGCTGGCAGGAAGTGCTTTGAATACAACAGGGATTGCGGTTACTGCCTTTTATGACAATGGCACCTCGGAGATTGTGAACGGTTGGACAACCAGTTATTCTTCCGCTTTGCCCGCCGGAGTGCATGCTATTACGGTAACCTATGGAGGGGTAAGTTGCAGCATTCATGTTTCTGTAGAGAATCCGCTTACGGTTTCCATATCCGCAAGCTCTGTAATTGTAAAACATGCGGTAACTGTGACCTGTAACCAGAAAGATGTGGAGTATTCAGTAGTGGGAGGAAATGCTGCGCTGTGTCGGAATGGTGAGACAGCGGTAACTGTCACAGGAAATGAACCGGGTACGATAACAGTACAACTGGTTCGAAGTAAAACGGGAGAGGTTCGCCAGGTTGCTTTTACAGCAGTAGCATTTAAACTTTCCTATGTAAATACAGCAGGTGGAAATGCCGCAGAAGGAGACAGACTGGTTTTCAGTACGAATGCCAGCGCTCAGTTCCGTTACCGGGTGGAAGGGACGGATGGAAATGTCTATACCGGTAGTAGTTCCGCTGGTGTTCTCTCTTATAATTATACGGCAAACAAATTAGGAGTTCTGACGGTAACGGCAACGGATCTGGTGAGTGGAGTGGTATTGGAAAAAACGGTTACTGTGCGCAAAGCACTGGCAATTTCCGGGAGTAGCAGTGTGACTGTAGGAAAAAGTATTACTTTGACTACTACGAAACAGGTGGTGTCATGGAGCAGCAGCAATAAAGCCGTGGCAACGGTCAGCCAGAGTGGAGTTGTAAAAGGAGTGAAGGCAGGAACGGTAAGGATTACTGCTACATTTCCTGAGTACGGAAATCGTACTGTGACCAAAACAATAACAGTAAAAAAAGCATCCTGAGACAACTCAGGATGCCTTACCTAAATCAGATGTTTAATAGATAGGTAATCAGGAATTCCATTTTTAAACCGGATGTGCGGTTCTCCCTCAATCAGGGGAAGCAAATACTCTATCATTTCTTCGGTCACATCATTGCCGGACTCGTTAATCCATTCTATGGGAACAGATTTTGCAGCGTTGGCAACTTCACTGACCGGAACATTACCAATGGAAATAGTATAAGGGTGATTGTTTTCCCGGTTCAGGGTAAGCATGATGGAAGTAAGTCCCATCTCAGCAGCTTTCACTGCTTCACTTCCCAACTGGAAGGCTTCTGTAATGTCAGTCAGGGAAGAAATGTGCATTGCACTTCGTTGCAGAACATTTAGTTCAATAGAACGGACTTTACAGCCAATCGTGGATTTTACCAGATGTTCCAGAGTCTTTCCGGTGCCACTTAACTGGGCGTGTCCGAATTTGTCTGCGGCGGCCTGGGTGGAGCAGATGTAGTTCCCCTGTTCATCGTGTACCCCTTCGGAAACAGCAACAATGACATTTTTATTTGCTTTCAGCAGAGTATTTAAATCATTGACAAACTGGAACGTGGAAAAATCATGTTCCGGCAGGTAAATCAAGTCGGGAGCATGGTTATAACTGTTTCGTGCCAGAGCGGCAGAAGCGGTCAGCCAGCCGGCATCCCGTCCCATAATTTCTACAATCGTCACGCTCTCAATGTCAAATATATAGGTGTCATGGGCAATTTCCAGCATGGAGGTAGCCACAAATTTAGCGGCAGAACCAAACCCTGGAGTGTGGTCCGTTTCCATCAAATCGTTGTCAATGGTTTTTGGAATTCCAATAATACAAATGTCATAGTCAATGGATTTGGCATACTGGCTTAACTTGTCTACGGTATCCATGGAATCATTTCCACCAATATAGAAGAAAGAATGAATGTCCATTTGTCGGAATGTTTCAAAAATAAATTCGTATTGGGTTGGATTACTTTTGAAATCCGGCAGTTTGTAACGGCAGGAGCCAAGGTACATGGCTGGGGAAGTCATCAGTGTATGGATAGCATCCGGGTTATTTTCAAAAGTTTCGTTCAAACTAATGATTTTATGTTGTAATACGCCCTGAATTCCATTGATGGAGCCATATACGGTATGAAAGGAATTACTTTTCAAGGCAGCATCAATGACACCTGCAAGACTGGCGTTAATGGCAGCAGTAGGACCGCCGGACTGGGCGACAATACAATTCTGTTTTTTCATGTCGGTTTCCTCCTGATTTTCTAAGAAATATTATAAGGCAGGATGTTTGAGGGTGCAAGTAAAATCCCGTAAAATAGAAAAAATTAGAAATAATGGATGAAATTACTTTTTAAAGTGGAGAAATTTATACATTTTTACTTGTAAATTACATATAATTATAGTATAATTTACTTAAAGTAATTCCTGAAGTGTTCGAAAACTTCTACCATTTTGAACCTACATTTACGTGAAACGGAACTCCTATATTTATGTAACAATATCAGGCCATCTTAGCAGTGGAAGATAGCGTTGCATGTGCGGACATCCACCTGGCAGTAGCTAGGGCGTCAAAAGGTAGAAAACGGCACCTTGGGATATTGAATTACAGTAATAAAAAGCAGCAGCAATGCTGCTTTTTTTATAATTGAGTCCAGCAACGCGATATGAGAATTTCAAATCCCGGAATCTCATTGTTATAATTGAACCGGGAATGACATATAACATACTGATATGCAGTTGGGACAGTGGACATTCTTTGTGTGCCAGCAGCCCAGTGGTTACCGGAGGTAGAAAATGAAAAAACGGTTTCTTATTTTGTGCAGTTTTATTTTTATTTTTGCAGTAGTGCTTGTGATTTCATATAAAAATAATACGGGAATATTTGAAAATGAGGATTGCTATACAAAAGCCCAGGCAGCAAAAATGTTTACCTTATTAGTAGAATCTCAGGACAACATTGAGGAGGCAATTGTAACGGAGAAATACAGTGATTTGAAGCCGGAGAAATGGTATGGCAAATATGTTTCCGAAGCGGTACGCCTTGGATTCCTAAAGGGCAATTCCCAAACCGGGAAACTGGAGCCGGAATCTGCCTTTACTTACAAGGATGCCGGAAATCTCCTGGAACAACTAGACCTTCCGGAAAAGCAATTTGGGTTTTCTTTAACCAGCAGTAAGGCTATGAAACGGGAAGAGGTAAATGCCATTTATGATGCATGGATTCTTCAATATGGGGAAAAGTCCAAAGTGCAAAAGAAAGCGGTCTATATTTACGAGTGTAATGCAGAGGATGAAAGACTGGTTACGAATGAGGGACGGTTGAAACTGACCGGAATGGACTTGTCGGAATATGTAGGAAAATGCGTTATGCTATATTGTCAGAATCAGATTTGTGTAGCACTTCATAGTGAATATGAGGAATCAGTGACACTGGCAAATGTCTGGTGTGAATCCTCTGACCGCAATGGCATTCGAATTTACTCCCAGAATTTAGAGAGCCGATTGTCTGGTGATTTTTCCAATGGAGAAAAATATGAAAATGTGGTAGCAGATGTTACCATGAAACAGAATCGGATTGAGAAAGTACAGGTAAAAAAGGATACTGTGTCCGGCAAGATATTGTCCGTTTCCGAAGAGCAGATTGAAATGAAAGAAGCAGGAACCTATACATTCCAGGAAGATATGCCAATTTACCGGGTATATGATACGCTGTGTCAGGAAAGTGCCGTAAACCTCCTGCTAGGTTATGAAAAGGTAACATTGGTGCTGGAAAAAAATTGTGTTGTGGCAGTTCTTTTGACAGAAGCGCTGCGAACCCAAAACATTCGTGTTTTGCTAAATACTTCCGGTTTTGCCTCCCAGTTTCATGACACGGTCAGAATCACCTGCAATCAGGATTATACTGTGTCAGTAGGGGGAGAAACGAAAAATTATGCTGCCGGAAAGAACGTTACGTTTCGCAAAAAGAGTAAACTTTTGCAAAAGGGCAGGGTGGTTGTAAAGCCCGCGGCGGCAGATGGAGTGCTGACGATTACTAGTATTGAGAGGGGATATGGAAATCCGTCCTATCATGGAAGTTTGGAACTGTCCTTATACCCGGAGGGAATCTGTGTGGTAAATGATACTGGACTGGAACAGTATTTGTATGCTGTGGTTCCCAGTGAGATGCCGGTGTCTTATGGGGCGGAGGCGTTAAAAGTGCAGGCGGTATGTGCCAGAAGTTATGCCTATTCCCAGATTCTGAATTCTTCCTATAGTGCCTATGGCGCCCATCTGGATGACAGTGTAAAAAGCCAGGTGTACAATAATTCCAAAGAATGCCAGGAGAGCATAGATGCGGTGGATAGTACTTGCGGTCAGGTATTGTTTGACAAAGAGAATGTGGCAAGTACGTATTTCTTTTCCACTTCCTGCGGTCATACGGCAAAATCAGGAGATGTCTGGCTGAACAGTCATAGCACTCCGGATTACCTGACAGGAAGTTTGCAGGCGGAAGGGAAAAACACGTTACATTTGAGTTCTGAGGAGGCATTTCAGGAATTTATTGATACTCCGGATGCCTATGATTTTTATGAAAAGGATGTAAACTGGTTCCGCTGGACGGTTACTATGAGCCGAGAACAAGTCCAGGAGGCGGTAGATGCCAATCTTGCCAATGTTTTAAAATATATAAAAGTGAAAAATAAAAAGGGAAAATATGTCAGCCGGGAGATTGATACGATTGGAAAAATAAAGGACATCCGAGTACAACTGCGGGGTGACTCTGGTGTTATAAAGCAACTTGTAATTCAGGGTAGTAAGGCAGAAATTCAGGTAAGCAGTGAATTTGCGGTGCGCAAATTATTGGGAAACAGCAAGGTTGCCATCACTCTTCGGGACGGCAGCAGAAGCAATCAGGCAATGCTACCCAGCGGTTATTTTTACATTTCCCAAACGGGGGATGGAGAGAATAGCCAGTATTCCTTTAATGGAGGCGGCTATGGACATGGTGTGGGAATGAGTCAGAATGGAGTAAAAGGAATGGGTGACAGAGGGTATTCTTTTGAGCAGATACTTACTCATTTTTTCCCTAATACCCAGTTGAAAAATATATATTAGGAATGGAAAAAGAAATATTTTCTTAAATTATACAATTACAGAGGTAAATAAGATTTCTGCTCCTCCTCTTTGCCAAATATGAAGTTGTTTAACTCACTGCCAATAAACAGAATATACATGCAGAAGTAGAGCCAGAGCAGGGTTAATATAATACCTGTCAGGGAACCGTACATGACAGTATAATTATTGAAATTGTCAATGTAGATGGAAAATGCCAGAGAAATAATAATCCATCCGAAGGTGGATAAAATGGCACCGGGCATACAGTGAAGCATGTTGTCTTTCTGGTCCGGCAAAAAGCGGTAAAAAATCAAAAAGAATAGCAGAAGAACGCAGATGACAATGATTACACGGAATGCGCCAAAGTAAATGCCGATGTCTGCCAAAAACTCATACTCTACCATCAAAGTGTGAAGAATGCGGTTTCCAAACACCATTACGACCACAATAAAAATTAAGGCAAAGGCAAAAATCAGAGTATAGATTGTAGAAACCAGGCGGACGACAATATAATTTGTGCTTTTTCGGTAATCGGTTATGGTATTAAACCCATTTTTTACGGACATAACACCCTTTGAGGCACACCAGATAGTGACCAGGACGGAAATGGACAAAACCGCTCCGTTACTGTTTGCCAGGGTTTCCGTAATAATGGGCTCCACATATTCGCTGAATACTTCCGGAATAAAAGAGAGAATCATATTCGTAATGTCGGTATCGGAAACCGGAAGAAATTGTACCAGGTTGATGATGGACATAATAAAAGGGAAAAAGGAAAGTACAGTAAAAAAGGCAGCCTGAGCGGCATAAGCGGACAGGTGGTGATTAGCAATCCGGTTTCCCATATCCAACACAAAGGAAATTAATTTTAACATGAAGTGTGTCTCCCCCTTTTCAAACAATCCAAAACTCACAACATCCTAACATTATAACAGAATTTTTGGAAAAGAAAAGGGTTTTTCTAATTTCCAGTGGGAAAGTCGTTGACATATTTAAAAATTATGTTACAATATTACCGTTAAAAGGCTATGAAGACGCATAGTAGCAGACATTTTCTTTGACAGAGAATTCCGGTCACTGGCTGAGAGCCGGATAGAGTTCAGATGTACTGTGAAATTCCCGTTTGAGCCGCAGTTTTGAAGGAACTTTTGTTTTAGTAGGAACTGACGTGGTTGCGCGTTAAGCATCAAAGAAGTGTCCGGTTTGTTGTTTGAAACCGGGAATTAGGGTGGTACCGCGAAACATTCGTCCCTATATGCAGCAATGCATATAGGGCTTTTTTAATTTATAAGAAAAGGAGCAGGAACTATGAAGGAAAAATTAAATGCCATTAAACAGTCTGCCATGGAGCAGATTGAAAATGCAAAGGATTTGAATGCACTGAATGACATTAAGGTTGCCCTGTTGGGTAAGAAGGGAGAACTGACCCAGGTATTAAAGAGCATGAAGGATGTGGCAGCTGAGGAGCGGCCGGTAATTGGACAGATGGTAAACGAAACCCGGTCTGCTATTGAGGATTTGTTGGAGCAGGAACGTTCTATTCTGACCCGTAAAATCCGGGAAGAGAAAATGAAAAATGAGGTGATTGATGTCACCCTTCCGGGAAAAAAGAAACTCACAGGACATCGTCACCCGAACCAGATTGCACTGGAGGATTTGGAGCGGGTATTTGTAGGAATGGGTTATGAAGTTGTGGAAGGCCCTGAGGTAGAATACGATAAATACAATTTTGAATTGCTGAATATTCCTGCCAACCATCCGGCAAAGGATGAGCAGGATACGTTCTATATTACGAAGGATATTCTTTTGCGTACCCAGACTTCGCCGGTACATGCGCGTATTATGGAAACTGGAAGAATGCCAATCCGCATTATTTCTCCGGGACGTGTATTCCGTTCCGATGAAGTGGATGCGACCCATTCTCCTTCTTTCCATCAGGTGGAAGGACTGGTTGTGGACAAAGGAATTACTTTTGCTGACTTGAAAGGAACCATTGACCAGTGGGCAAAAGAATTCTTTGGACCAGAGACAAAGACAAAATTCCGCCCCCATCATTTTCCTTTTACTGAGCCCAGTGCAGAGGTGGATGTAACCTGTTTTAAATGTGGTGGAAAAGGCTGCCGTATGTGTAAGGGTAGTGGATGGATTGAGATTCTTGGATGCGGCATGGTGCACCCGAAGGTGTTACGGGATTGTGGCATTGACCCGGAGGTATACAGTGGTTTTGCCTTTGGTATCGGTCTGGAACGGGTTACCCTGTTGAAGTATGAAATTGATGACATGCGACTGTTATATGAGAATGACAAGCGTTTCCTGGAACAGTTTTAATTTCAGAATAAGAAGATTAGTTTGGAGGTAAATACAATATGAAAACACCGATTTCATGGATAAAAGCGTATGTTCCCGATTTGGATGTCACAACACAGGAATATGTGGATGCTATGACGCTTTCCGGTTCCAATGTGGAAAATGCAGTGGAGTTGGACAAAAATCTGGAAAAAATAGTAGTGGGGCAGATTTTAAAAATTGAAAAGCACCCGGATGCAGACAAATTGATTGTATGTCAGGTAAATGTGGGAGAGCCGGAACCGATTCAGATTGTGACTGGTGCCCCCAATGTAAAAGAAGGGGATTTGGTTCCCGTTGTGCTGGATGGCGGTAAAGTTGCCAATGGACATTCCGGTGAGAAACCACCGGAGAATGGAATTAAGATTAAAAAGGGCAAATTGCGGGGGATTCCTTCCAATGGTATGATGTGTTCCATTGAGGAACTGGGTTCTTCCAGAGATATGTACCCGCTGGCTCCGGAAAACGGAATTTATATTTTCCCGCAGGATTCCTGCAAACCGGGCGAGGATGCGGTAGAAGTGCTTGGTCTTCATGATTCTGTAGTGGAATTTGAGATTACCTCGAACCGGGTAGACTGTTTCAGCATGATTGGTATGGCAAGAGAAGCAGCCGCTACGTTTGAGAAGGAATTTCATCCGCCGGTAGTCACAGAGACGGGAAATGAGGAGGATGTAAACCAGTATATTCAGGTAGAAGTACAGGACAAGGATTTATGTCCCAGATATACGGCAAGAGTTGTAAAAAATATTAAACTGGCACCCTCTCCTGAGTGGATGCAGCGTCGTCTGGCAGCAGTGGGAATTCGTCCCATTAACAATCTGGTGGATATCACCAATTATGTGATGGAAGAGTATGGACAGCCAATGCATGCCTATGATTTGGACACCATTGCCGGACATAAGATTATTGTCCGCCGGGCACAGGACGGGGATACTTTTACGACATTGGATGGGCAGGAGAGAAAACTGGACAGCAATGTGTTGATGATTTGTGATGGTGAGAAAGAAGTTGGTATTGCCGGAATTATGGGTGGAGAGAATTCCATGGTAACGGACAACATTCATACCCTGTTATTCGAGGCAGCTTGTTTTGACGGAACGAACATTCGTCTTTCCGGAAAACGGATTGGACTGCGAACCGATGCTTCCGGTAAATTTGAAAAAGGTCTGGATCCCAATAATGCATTAGAGGCGATGAATCGTGCCTGTCAGTTAATTGAAGAACTGGGCTGTGGTGAAGTGGTTGGAGGTGTTGTGGATGTCTACGATGCCCCGGTAGAAGAAAAACGAATTGCTTTTGAGCCGGAAAAAATGAATGCCCTTCTGGGTACTGATGTAACACCAGAGCAGATGCTGGCGTATTTTGAGCGACTGGAACTTCGGTATGATGAAGGAGCGAAGGAAGTGGTGATTCCTACTTTCCGTCAGGATTTAGGTTGTATGGCGGATTTGGCAGAGGAAGTTGCCCGTTTCTACGGTTATAACAATATTCCTGTCACCCTGCCCCATGGAGAGGCGACTGCGGGTAAAGTGTCATTGAAGCACCGAATAGAGGATATTACACGCGCTGTTGCGGAAGATAACGGGTTTAGTGGAGGTATGTGCTACTCCTTTGAGAGTCCAAAAGTGTTTGATAAATTATTGCTTCCAGAGGATGCGAAAGAGCGTCAGGCGATTGTGATTTCCAATCCGTTAGGAGAGGATTTTTCGATTATGCGGACCGTTCCTTTGAATGGAATGCTGACATCTCTGGCAACCAATTATAATCATAGAAATAAAAATGTGCGTCTGTATGAGTTTGGAAATGTTTATATTCCTCATACTTTGCCTTTGACGGAGTTGCCGGATGAAAATATGGAACTGACTCTCGGTATGTATGGAGAAGGGGATTTCTTCGACATGAAGGGAGTTTTGGAGGAGATGTTTGAAAAACTTGGTATTCAGGGAATTTCCTACGAGGCATCTACGAAGTATTCCTATTTACATCCGGGACGTCAGGCGGTTGTCCTGCAGGGAGGAGAAGAAGTGGCGTATTTAGGTCAACTTCATCCGGAGGCAGTGGACAACTATGGAATGAAAGGGGAAGTCTATGTCGCAGTGGTTCATATTGATGAGATGGTAAAGCGGGCTACCTTTGAACGTAAGTATGAGAGTGTTGCCAAATTCCCGGCAATGACCAGAGATTTGAGTATGGTTATGAAGAAAGACATTCTTGTGGGACAACTGGAAGCCATCTTTAAGAAGCGGGGTGGCAGCCTTTTGGAGAGCATGGAATT
>JAQXNR010000106.1 GCA_029098105.1 Lachnospiraceae bacterium | reverse complement strand
AAATAATACAGAAAAAGGGATACTCTTATTATAAATACAAAGGCGGTAAACTGGCGAAAAAGAAATTTATTACGATTGGGAAGAAAACATATTATTTTAATAAAAAGGGAATAATGGAAAAAGGATGGGTGAAAAAAGGGGAAGAATACTATTATTTTGACCGGAATACAGGTGTGCGCAAGTCTCAATGTAAGGTAGACGGTATCTATATAAAGAAAGACGGAACTGCAAAGCAGACGGACTATGCAAAATCAAAGATTGAAACGATGATTACTGCAAAGCACATTATGCAGGAGAATACTAAGGTAACGGACAGTAAGCAGACAAAACTCAAGAAAGTATTCAACTGGGTGCTAAAACATCCTTACAAGCGTTACCGGACCCTTCGCTCTGCCAAAGGAAAAAAAGGCTGGGAAATGGTATTTGCCAATGATGTGTATCAGAAGGGGAATGGATGTTGTGTATCGGAGGCAAGCGCTTTTGCATTTTTAGCCCACGAGTGTGGTTATAAAGAGGTATATATTTGTGATGATACCGGTCATGCGTGGACAGAGATTAACGCAAGAGTGTATGACACATTGTTTGCGGAAGCAAAAAATTATAAAAAGTATTATAATTCCAGCTATTCTACGGCAAGACTGCATAGAGTTGGGAAAACTAAAATATAAAATTAAAACCATAATAAATATTAGCCGAGTTATGCTTACTTTTTATTCAAAATTCGGCTAATATTTTATTGTATTAAACAATAGCCGCTTGTAATTTTTCTAGCAACCCTTGCGTAAATTCCTTGTAATTGGTAAAGGAATGGTATAAACTGAAATTAGAAGGAGCGTTATGATTTATGCGAAGGAGGGGGTACTATGGAAGAGACGAAGAAAGATTTTATACAGTCTGCGGAAAACACTGAGAATTCAGTAGATTTAGAAGATGTGACGCAGTTTATAAGGCAGAGCCGTAAGAACCTGGTGCACATCAGTGAGGACGCCATGATGGCATCGGTGGAACTGGTAGAACCGGAAGAGGGAAAGGAATATACGCTGGAGGATGTGTTAGCACTTCTGCATCAAAATGGAGTGAAATGCGGAATCGTACAGGAGAACATCCAGCAGATGCTGTTGGAGAAGCGCTACTACGAAGAAGTAGAAGTGGCCTATGGATGCCTGGCGGAGGATGGGAAAAACGGACATTTTATTTACCATTTCAATACACACCCCCGTTCTGCCCCGAAAGTTATGGAGGACGGGTCAGTAGATTACCGTAATCTGGAGTGTTTTGAAGGGGTGTCAAAAGACCAGTTGATTGCGGAATATGTACCGGAGACAGAGGGAACAAACGGTTATGATGTAAAGGGACGGGAACTGACTTCCAAACCGGGCAGACCGGCTCCCGCAATCCGGGGAAAACATATTTATATGAGTGAAGACCACATGCGTTTTTATTCTGATGTGGATGGCAAGATTGAATTGGAGCCGGATACGGGAAGAATTCGCATTTCTAATGTTTGTAATATTAACGGCAATGTGGATGCTTCTACAGGGAATATTGTATTTAAGGGAAATGTAGAGATTATGGGCAGTGTGACTTCCGGTTTTAAAGTTGAGGCAACCGGTTCCGTTGTGGTAAATGGAATCGTAGAGGCTGCTACCATTAGAGCAGGTAAGGATGTGCTTTTGCGCCGGGGAATGACCGGAAATGGAAAGGGATTTATTGTTGCCGGTGGCAATGTGGAAGGGCGTTTCTTTGAACAGACTAACATTGAGTGCGGCGGTTATGTGCATGCCAATTCCATCATGAACTGTTATGTGGATTCCCGGGATGAAGTAGTATTGTCCGGCAACCGCGGTGTTTTGCTGGCAGGACGTGTGCGGGCGCTGCGAGGTGTCACGGCTGTGAATATTGGAAATCTGGCACAGGTGCCTACCTACATCAAAGTAGGGCTGGAACCGAAAATGCGGCAGCGTTTTGAGGAACTGCGAAAGGAAATGGATTTTTTGCTTCGGGATTTGGAGAAGATTGCCAGTACCCAGGAAGCGTTGTCAAAGGTTGTAGCTGCCGATGACAAAAAGGCAATGGTGGAAGAAAAGAAACTATTGCTGATGCGAACCAAAATTACAAAGACGACAGAGTTGGAACGGTTAAAAGAAGAAAGCCGGGATTTGGAGGAACAGATTCAGGCAGGTAAGCACGCTGCTGTGACGGTGGATCAATGGGCGTATGCAGGTTGTTCCGTGACGATTAACGGTGCCACCAACAATGTAAAAGAAGATGTACGCAATGTCATCTTTACGCTGCGCAAAGGCAATGTAATTATGTCCTACAAAGAATAGACTGGAAGAAAGTAGAGGAACAGGGAATGGATTACGAGGAGGCAGTGGGGGAACTGCTGGCAATTCCCAGATATAAGAAAAAAATAGATCAGGTGGAGATTGCGTATTTGCTTGGGCTGCTGGGACATCCCGAGGAGCAGTTGCAAATGTTGCATGTAGCGGGAACCAACGGGAAAGGTTCGGTGTGTGCTTACCTGGAGCAGATTGGCAGAAGTCAGGGATATTCCATGGGATTATTTACTTCTCCCCACCTTCTGGACATTCGGGAACGGTTTCAGGTCAACGGCGAACTGATTTCCAGAGAAAATTTTGTCCGTTGTTATGAGAGAGTGAAAAAAGCGGCAGGGCAGATGGAGCAGGATGGACATCTGCCGGCTACTTTTTTTGAAGTTATATTTTCTATGGCAGTCTGCTATTTTGCTGAAAAAAAAGTAGATTATGCCATTGTGGAAGCGGGTATGGGAGGAAGAAGCGATACGACCAATGTCATTCACCCGGTCATCAGTGTAATTGTGGCAATCGGGCTGGATCATACTGCTATTCTTGGCAGTACCCTTGCCGAGATTGCTTATGAGAAAGCGGGAATCATGAAGCCGGGAGTTCCTGTGGTTGTCAGCCGGCAGTCCCAAGAGGTTCGGGAAATTCTTTGTCGAACTGCAAAAGAGATTGGCGCCCCCTGTCATTTTACCGATGAATATGGGGTACGGATTTTGAAAAATACGCCTCAGGGGATTGATTTTTCAGTGGATTGTGAGTATGATAGTAAAAGATTTCACACGGGAATGTGTGGAAATTACCAGGTAGAGAATGCACTCACCGCCATTATGGCAGCAAGGGTATTGTGGAATTTGGAGTTGTCTGCTATGCAAGTGCCGGTTGCGAATATGTTCTGGGCGGGGAGAATGGAATGTGTCTGTCCCCGGTGTTATGTGGATGGAGCACACAATCCCCAGGCAATGCAGCAATTTGCTGATACTGTGCTGGAGTATTTCAAAGAAGTACCGAAAATATTGCTTTATGCGGTAGCCAGTGACAAAGATGATTCTGGAATGCTGCGGGAATTGTTGCGGATTGGGGCACATACGATGGTGGTAACAGAGTTGGAAGGTGCCAGAAAGACAAGTTGTGACGCTGTGTATGAACTGGTGAAGAAGCAGGCGTCGAATCTGGGTGTGGAAATAAAGGTGCATGTCATTGCGGATATGCGGCTTGCAATTGAGCATGTACTTGGAATACAGAAGAAGGATGAATATGTGTTTTGCACAGGCTCCCTTTATTTGGTTTCCGCGGTAAAAGAGCGGATGCAAAAAGACAGGAGCGAATCGGAATTGAGCAGAGATAGAGAAAAGGAGGCAGTTTGCCATGATTAATTTTGATGAGGAGATTAAAAAATTTAAGCCAAGTCTGGAGATTGGTGATGTGGAAGATGCAATTTACAGCAATGAGATGCAGGATATCATGGATATTATGCAGCAGATGAACGAGACACAGAATCCGAAGGAAACGGAATAACATACCAATCTGGGAATAGGAAAAGGTGGAATAAGATGAATTGTGTAAGATGTGGCGGAACTCTGCTGATTAGCGGTTATTGCAGTCAGTGTGGGTTGCAGGAGTCATTTGTAAATAAATGCATACGAACTTCGAATTATTATTATAATCGGGGATTGGACAAGGCTCAGGTGAGAGATCTTTCCGGAGCGATTGTAGATTTGAAAAAGGCACTTCGCTATAATAAGAAGAATACCCAGGCAAGGAATCTTCTGGGATTGTGTTACCATGAAATGGGAGAGGTCGTTTCGGCACTGAGTGAGTGGGTGGTCAGCCAGCATTTTCAGCCGGAGCATAATGATGCGGACGATTACATAAAATCCATTCAGAACAACCCGACCCGTCTTGACGAGGTGAATGGAACCATCCGGAAATATAACCAGACCCTTGTCTATTTAAAACAGGGAGATTATGATCTGGCATTGATACAGTTGAAACGGGTGCTGGGAATGAGTCCGAACTTTGTGAATGGACATCTGCTTTTGGCATTGCTGTTTTTGAAAGAGGACAACAAGGAAAAAGCAAAAAAAGCATTGCGGCGGGTGTTGCGGATTGATTCGAATAATACGCTGGCATTAAAGTATTACCGTGAGGTTGCCGGAAATCCGGGAATTGGCAGGCATGTAGAGAAAGTGGATACAACGAAAGGGACAGTTGGTCCATCAGGTTCCAGACAAGGCGACGGACAGGAGCGCAAGATTAAACACCATGAGATTGCTCCGGGAAGTCAGATTTCCATTGACCAGTATGTGGAGTCCTCTAATAATAAGTATACATTTATTGGAATTATTGTGGGTCTGCTACTGGGAATCGCAGTGATGTATTTTCTGTTTATTCCTCAGAAAACGGATGAGTTAGCGGATAGTTACGATACGTTAAAGCAAGAGTACAATGAGGATTTGGCAGACAAGAATAAGGAAATTTCCGATTTGAAGGAGTCTCAGAGTTCTCTGCAGGACAATGTAGAGCAGTTGACCGAAGATTTGGCAAAGGCGACCGGAGAGTCTTCCAGTGGAAATGTATTTGAGAACATTATTAATGCTGCGAAATGTTATATTGATGGGGACTATGAAGGCTCCGCTGAATATTTGGTCAAGGTTACTATAGATGATGTGGATTCCAAAGATGCCAAGAAGTTGTACAACCAGTTGGCGGACACGGTATTGCCGAAGGTGGCTTCCCAGGCATACAACAAAGGTTATAGTGAAATGACTTCAGGCAATTACGAAGATGCATTGAAGGATTTGAGTCTGGCGGTAGAGTATGACGAGACTAATGTGGATGCATTGTACTATTTGGGACGTACTTACCAGCATATGACAAAATATGACAAGGCAAAGGAAATTTACCAGAAAGTCATCTCTGATTTCCCGGATTCCAGAAGAGCAAATCAGGCAGAAGAGAATATTGGGGTGATTGGACAATAGTCATTACCGGAAATACTTAGGAAAACAATGTAAAAGGGGACATTGTTTTCCTAATTTTTTATAAAAAATATGGAGGTGGAGTAACTATGAATCCTGTGTTTGAGATTCGAAGAAACTATTTAATCATAAAGGTAGAAGGGGAACTGGACCATTATATGGCAGACCAGATACGCTTGAAAAGTGATACCTACCTGGAGGGGACAAGAATTAAAAATGTTATTTTTGATTTCCAGAATGCCACATTTATGGATAGTTCCGGTATTGGTGTCATAATGGGACGGTATAAGCAGGTAAAGCGGATGAATGGGGAATTGTATGCAGTTCACATGAATAGTGCATTGCAGCGGATTATTCAGATTTCCGGGTTGCACAAACTGATTCGACAGTCCGACAGTATTGAAGAGATTTTGAGTGAGAATTAAGGAGGAAACTATGGGACAAATCGCATATTGGAAAACAACAAAACTGCCGGAGGCAGAAGCACAGCCGGAGCACTGGGTGGACAATGAAATGCAGGTAAGGCTTCCTGCGATTGCAGAAAATGAGCAGTTGGCACGAATGTTGGTCAGTGCTTTTATAACGCCGCTCAATCCTACATTGCTGGAACTGGCAGATGTGAAAACTGCAGTTTCTGAGGCAGTGACCAATGCTGTGATACACGGATACCCGGAGCCGGAGCAGAAGGGCTACATAGATATTCTCTGTTCCTGTCATGAGCGGCGGGTGAGAATTGAAATCCGGGACCAGGGCATTGGAATTGAAGACATTGAACAGGCAATGGTACCTATGTATACTACGAAACCGGAGATGGAGCGCTCTGGAATGGGATTTGCATTTATGCAGGAACTGATGGATGAGTTACAGGTAGAATCCAAACCGGGAGAAGGTGTCACCATTGTTATGACAAAGGAGATTGGAAAGGAAGAAGCGTATGAGTGATACCTTGCAACTGCTGATTGCGGCAAGACAAGGTGATGAAAATGCGCGAAAGAAAGTGATTGAAGAAAATACCCGGCTGGTCTGGAGTGTGGCACGCAGATTCCAGAACCGGGGACAGGAATTGGAGGATTTATTTCAAATAGGGTGTATTGGGCTGGTAAAAGCAATCGACAATTTTGATGTGACCCGTCC
>JAQXNR010000105.1 GCA_029098105.1 Lachnospiraceae bacterium | reverse complement strand
TACACTCACCTGCAGACTTCCTGTAATCTCTGTATAAACTGCTACATATACCGTATCCGTAGAAACGGTCTGGGTACTGCCCACAGCAAGAATCTCTTCGCTGCCCTCTACTGTCCAGCCATCTGGTTTATACCCCTGCTTTGCAGGAAGATTCGGTAAGGTAATCTCTGCTCCTTTATTTACCTTAGCAGAAGTTCCGATTACGCTATCCCCATCTTTATAAGTCACATTACACTGATTTACAGGATTTTCATTTGCATCTACCGGATTTACACTGAACACGGTACCGGAATCGGATTGTATCTGGGTTCCAATCCACACCACTTTATTTGCTTGAACAGGTGTTACCGCCGCATTTACAGTTACAGAACCTCCGGTCAGCGTAATCGTCTCTGTTGCATTTAACGCTGCTGCTTCTCCTGTTCCTGTAGCAGTGACTTCTCCACTTAGAATCGTTATGTTATTAGCCGTAATTGCTCCAGCACTACCTCCGGTTACGGTTATACTTCCTGCAGTTCCAGTTGTATTCTGATTCTCCAGTTGTAAATCTCCAGTTACCGCAATGCCACCGGAAACCGCATTGTCACCGGACAGTTTTATTTTCAAATCGCCGCTGGAAACAATTCCGTTACATTTCACTGAATCCAGAATGACCGTTCCTCCCGCAGTCTGAATCTTAATGTTGGAATTCTCTCCCGTTATCGTATAGGTTCCTTCTGCATTCGTCAAAGTCAATGTCTTTGTATCAGCATCATAACTGATTTTTCCATTATGTGCCTCCACATAAGCGTCATCAGAAACTTTGGAAATATCTACCTTATAACAATCGCTGTCAGCATAATAAGTTGCTACCTTTATTGATTCTCCTGCTCCACTTGCTGCATAAATATTATCCTCGGAGTATCGTTGTGCAAAAAAGTAACTGGTATAGGCAGACAAACCTGTAAAGGTATTGCTACTCTGCCATGTATACTCTTCTCCGTCAGAAGAAATACCATATTCCACCCCGGTCTTTTCTACCAAAGTTACGGTGGAGTGAGTTTTGCTGGAAAGCGCCGGTGCATCCGGTACTCCAGCATACGTTTTGCGCTGTACACTTACCGTAACAGAGATACCGGTTACTTCATCATACATAGTAGAATTCGTCGGAACAAATTTAGCGTTCAGCGTCTTGTCATCATCCTCAGCAGTCAATGTAGCGTCCGTAGTTGTCCATTGGAATGTTCCATCCACCACACTGGTTCCATATTTAGCGGTAAAATCATCAAAAGGTATTTCAGAAATCTTTGTCCCTGCTGTTATCGTCAAACTGTTTGGTGTAGTAATAGTAACCGTTTTTTTGCTGACCGTTACCGTACAAGTTGCTGTCTTATTCCCATCCGTTGTCGTCACAGTAATCGTCGCCGTACCTTTCCCTACTGCAGTTACTTTACCCGTAGTGTCCACCGTTGCCACACTTTCGTTGCTGGACTTCCATGTAACACTCTTATCTGTAGCAGTACTAGGTGTAACCGTTGCACTCAGGGTGTCACTCTCTCCCTTAAGCAATGACAATGTCTTTTTATTTAAGGAAACAGACGAAACCTTACCAGGCTCTGACGGAGTAGCAGAATAATACTTTGTTACTCCAATTTCAGACAACTCTTCTTCAGTTGCCAGCGTTTTAGGTACAGAAGAGTTATTTTTGTGAAGCAGATACAATCCTGCAGCTGCTCCCACAAATCCCGCATTATAATCCAATGCAACTTCATTGCAATTATAATCACTCTGATCATCTGCATATACATCATTGTTCTTCGGCCCTCCCACCAGAGCACCTAACAATGTATAGTGGTCTTCTCTTGTCTGTCCTGCATTGCTTGACCGAGAAGCTGCTCTGTGGTGCGGGTATTGACTAGAATTCTCATTGTATCCTACTACAAAACACCTTTTATTATCATTATTTCCCAGCAAATAGTTCATTTGCCCCGTTGCCCAACTACAAAAAGAACCACTTTCTGTAGAAAACTGATCTTTTCCCTGATCATACACCAATCCAAGGAACTGCAAAGTAGTATTATACCGGGCAGAGCCCCATTCATCTACTACTTTATACCCTTGAGGAGTTACATTATTGCCATATGCTGCAAATGTATTTACCAGTGGCCAATCCTCCTGCAACGCAGAAACTACCGCCCAAGTATTATCCCAGGTCAAAACCCATCCGGTTTTAATATTTTCACTAGTGTAATAAGAACTCAGTTCATTTTTATAGGTATCCTTCTTTGTAGCAACATATAACGCTGCCGCTGCAGAACAATAGTCATCCTTCCAGTCAGAAGAACCGTAAAATGCACCTGCTCCATCTGTGGCACAACTCTTGCTATTTGTTTTAGCAAAGGCAAATAAGTCCTCTGCTACCTTGATATATTCGGTATTATTGAAATTATAACCGTGCAATGCCAAGGCTGCTGCTGCCACACATACCTCATCCGTTGCAGGATTAGAAGCATTTGCAAAAAATGCACTTCCTCGCGTACTAACCGGCTGGCTCTCTGGAGCTCCCCAGTAAGAATGATCTGGACCACCCTCTCCCACTTGGTAGCAGAAGGCTTCTACGGAATCCCCGTTATATACTGTACATCTCTTGAAATAATCACAAAAATGATCCATGATAGTTTTATAATGATCGGTTTGACCCAGTTCATCATAAGCCTCTTTAAATTCATAATAACTCAGGGCTAACACAGTAGCGGAATATCCCTGAGGAAGTCCAAACTTAACATGGTCTCCCGCATCGTGGAATCCACCGGACACATCCACAGTTTTTCCATTATAGGTAACCGTCTTATCGCTAGTATGGCAGTCACCGCGCCAGTTCAATCCGCACTTCTCACTGACCTCATCACCACACATATTAGCATCATAAAAATACAGAGATTCCTGCAATAGTTTTGCATAATTATATTCAATATCCAAATTCTTATTCGTTGTGGTATCTGTCAGAGACGTATTGGAGCCACCAGAAGAACCTCCACTGGAAGAAGAACCTCCGCTAGCATTACTGATGACAGACTGAAAAGCACCACTGGAAGAAGTTCCCGTCTTGTAATAAACAACCGCTCCAGACGGCGAACTGCTACCATTATAATTAAACTTATATTCTCCTACCGAAGTAGAACCAAAAGAACCTCCGCTAGAAATCACTGCCTCTCCCACTGGTGCCACATACAAATAATCACTGGTATAATATGCCTGTACCTTCGCCCAAGCAGACCAATCCTGTACTTTAGTAACTCCGGTCATGGGAATCGCCACGATCCAGTCTCCGATACTATCGGAACTCTTGTTGTCAATTTTTAAGAAATATTCATGATACTCTCCATCCTCATTACTCTTAGTAAGGGTTGCCGTAACCTTATCCGATTTTGTACCAATTGCAGCAGGATCGGTTGCAGTATCATCCACACTGACAGAGCCAGAAGATTCCCCATTTTTGTATGTAAGTGTGTAAGTAGCCCCTGTCAATTCCCTCGCAGCCACCTGAAAACCTGCACCATTCGCACTCTCCCCAGCAGCAATCGTGGAATTCGTCCACACCTCTCCATTTGTATCCGTTCCTTTATAGGTACCTACAACAATGTTATTACCGCTCTTGGAAGCCCCATTCCATCCCGCATTATAGGTACTCAGACTACTACACGCAATCGTCAGTTGCCAATCGCTGATTGCTGCCTCTGTTCCATTTACCACAGAAACCGCATACTGTGTCAAGTCCTCAGAGGGACTGTTATCTCCCCATGTTCCCTGCTCAATCGTTTTCTCAGCAGTCAACTTCACATGAATCGGCTTTGCCGTATCCTCTGCGGAAGACACAGTTACAGTATCATCTGCAGCCTTCACCTGCCATCCTGCTACATTCGTCCCCGACAGCGCAAACACAAATGCCAGTACAATCGCCAAGCACCGTTTTGGGAACTGTCTCAACCTTCTTGTTTTCATAAAACTCCTCCTTTTCTCTCCTTATTCAGTAAGAGACTTGATTTACGTTACCTGCCATAAAATGGCGGGGACCATTTTTATAGCACTACTTAGGAAAATTATACCATAAAGCAATAAAAAAAGTAATCATTTTCAGCACATTTCACATTCGGCAAAACAACGAATTTTTTATTGTTTTCAATAATTTTCAGAGATTTTCAGGGCAGTTTTCACAACACCCCCCAAAAAATGTTTTTCCTCATAAAAAATGCCCAACTGCAGTTGGACATTTTCACTGTTTTTCTTTTTATTTTAACTTTCCAGAAGACTCTTCATATAGCGCAACGCATTTTTTTCCAACCGGGATACCTGCGCCTGAGAGATGGAAATTTCATCTGCTACCTCTGTCTGGGTCTGTCCTTCAAAGAAACGCCGTTTTATAATGTCATACTCCCGGGGCTTTAACTTTTTCATCGCCTCTTTTAAGGAAATTTCCTCAATCCAGGTATCTTCTTTATTTTTCTTGTCTTTTACCTGGTCCATAATGTAAAGGGTATCTCCTCCCTCCTGATAGACCGGTTCAAATAAAGATACCGGCGTGACAATCGCATCCAGCGCAAACAAAATCATTTCCTTTTCCATATCCAGTTCCTTTGCGATTTCTTCTATCGTAGGTTCCCTGTCATATTTTTTTATATAACTTTCCTTCGTATATATAGCTTTATAGGCAATATCCCGCAGGGAACGGGAAACCCGGATGGAATTATTGTCTCTCAAATACCGCCGGACTTCCCCTATAATCATAGGAACCGCATAAGTCGAAAACTTTACATCCAGCGTAATATCAAAATTATCAATCGCTTTCATCAGTCCAATACACCCCACCTGGAATAAATCATCTGCATTTTCGTTGCTGTGGTGGAATCTCTGGATGACACTGAGTACCAGTCGTAAATTTCCCTTTATATACTGCTCCCGCGCCCGGCGGTCTCCCTGCTTCACCCGTATTAACAGCTCTTTCTTTTCCTCCTCTGACAGCAATGGTAATTTTGCCGTATTCACTCCGCAAATTTCCACTTTATTAAGAGCCATTGACATCTTCCTCCGTATCTGATTGATACTATAAAGGATGACCAAAATACTCTTTTTTATACGCTAAGACGAAGCATTTCTTTGCGAAGACGTTTCATAATTTTCTTTTCCAGCCGGGATATATAGGACTGACTGATACCCAGGTAATCTGCCACCTCCTTCTGCGTCCGTTCCCGTCCGTCTGTATTCAAACCAAACCGAAGTTCAATAATCATCTTTTCCCGGTCGTTTAAAATGGTAATTGCCTTTTTCAACAACCGTTTTTCCACTTCCTCCTCCAGATTTTTACTCACTACATCTTCTTCCGTCCCCAGAATGTCAGAGAGCAGCAATTCATTTCCGTCCCAATCCACATTCAGCGGCTCATCAATGGAAACCTCGCATTTGCTGCGGCTGATTTTCCGAAGATACATTAGGATTTCATTTTCAATACAGCGGGAAGCATAAGTTGCCAGTTTTATGTTTTTGTCCGCCCGGAACGTATTGATTGCTTTAATCAATCCAATTGTTCCGATGGAAATTAAATCCTCTGTTCCCACTCCCGTATTGTCGAATTTTTTTGCAATATATACCACAAGGCGGAGATTTCTTTCAATCAGAAACTTTTTAACCTCCCTATCCTTTTCTCCCCCCAGTTTTGCCACAACCTTACGTTCCTCCTCCGGAGTAAGCGGTGGCGGAAGCACCTCCGTTCCTCCTATGTAATGCACTTCTCTGCGTTTCGGCATAAAATAATTCCGTACATTTTGTACGAACCGAAAACGAATTCCACCCGTCGTAATTATTTTTAACACTCCTATTACCTCCTGACCTGTTTTGAACTAAACCATAGAATGATGGAGAATCAAATCGTACTCCTGATGATGGGCAAAAAGATGCTCATCCTTCGCCAGCATTACCTCATCGTAGTGTCTTTTCCCTTCCTTCCCTTCCCATACATCGACTCCCTTGCAGGAATACGCAGGAATCATCCCCTCTTCATTTCCAAGAGAATAGTAGGGAATCAGAACACCTTTTCCCAGCTGCCCTTTCAGTTTTTGCAACACTACAGGTGAAGCCAGTATCACCGGTTTGCCCGTATATGGCTCACAAAGACAGTTCCCGGAATCGTAATATGCCCGAACAGTAACCCTGTCCTTCCTGCCATAAACCACAGCCCATCGCAATTGCTGTCTTTTCGATTTTTTCTGAAAAAACCATTTTCCCATAGCATGAACAAAAAGTTCCAGACATATCATAGTAAAAAAATATACCGATACCCGCTTTACCCCCGCAATCTCCCAGACAAAAAACAGAATGCCTCCGACTAAAAACACAGTTCCCCAAAGACAAATCAGATTCCCGAGTAATTGTCGCAGTTTCTGCCTTCCCAGAGAAGTCACCAGCATAGTAAAGGGAATCAGAAAAAAAGCCACTGTTCCCAACACTATTTTCCACGCTAGATTCATCATACCGCTTTTTTGCAAATACCAGAATGCTTCCAGTAAAATCACGCTTTCTCCCGCGCCGCAAAAAGCTCCCAGCAAGTATCGTCTACGCTTCCCTCCCCAATTCCACCAGAGTCCGCTTATATCCAGAAGAACATAATTCACTCCGGTATTGAGGAGCAGCCAGATGTCTATGTAAAATTCAATCTGCACATCTTTCCTCCATGATTTATTATTCATAAGAATAACAGACTCTTTCTGCAAATTTTGTAGAATTGGGTATTTTTTACAAAAAAAGAACCCTGCACTCTGCAGGGTTCACCTTATACTGTATTTTATTTTCTAGACAAAAGGAAATCCGGAATCTTAATTCCACCACTCTTATTCTCCGGCTCCGGCGTCACAAATGTCTGCTGCTCTGTGGGCTTTATTGTCTGGGTCTGAGGCTGCGGCTGCGGAATATTCTGCGGTGTAGAAACCGTTGCTGTAGGATTCGGTACAGGATTCGTCTTAACTGCACTCTGTCCCGTATATGTAGCATTCACATATTCATCCAGCATACTCTTCTTCTTCGTTGCCTTCGGCTCCTCCAAGCCTGTAGCAACAATCGTGATGCTCAGTTCGTCTTCTACCTCATCGCCACTCTCTACCGTACCAAAAATAATATTGGCTTCCGGACCCGCTACTTCTGTCAGACAAGCTACCGCTTCTGTCGTCTCAATCAAGCCTACATCTCCGGAGAAGTTAATAATAATGTCGGTCGCTCCCGCAACGGTAGTCTCCAACAGCGGGCTCTTCATTGCCATCTGCATGGCTTCTACTGCCTTCTCCTCACCACTGCTCTTACCAATACCAATATGGGCAATACCCTTGTCCCGCATAACAGTCTGAATATCTGCAAAGTCCAGATTAATCATACCCGGACGGTAAATCAAATCTGTAATTCCCTGAACGCCCTGCTGTAATACCGTATCTGCCTTCTTCAGTGCATCCGGAATTTTCGTTCTCTTGTCACAAATCTGCAACAACTTGTCATTCGGAATTACAATCAAGGTATCGACATTCTCCCGAAGTTTTGCAATTCCTGCCACTGCATTATTCATTCGCGGCTTACCCTCAAAGGAAAACGGCTTAGTCACTACACCTACCGTAAGAATACCCAGTTTTTTAGCCATCTCTGCAACAACAGGAGCTGCGCCTGTTCCGGTACCGCCACCCATACCGCAGGTAACAAATACCATGTTAGCATCCTTAATAATATCAATAATCTCTTCCCGGTTCTCCTCTACTGCACTGGCACCAATCTCCGGCTTCGCACCGGCTCCCAGTCCCTTCGTCAGTTTCTCACCGATTTGTACCTTTATAGACGCCTTGCAACTATCCAACGTCTGCTTATCTGTATTGATTCCAACCAGTTCCACACCGCCAATCTGCTCATCTGCCATACGGTTGACCGCATTATTGCCGGCGCCTCCCACTCCAATTACAAAAATCTTAGGTTGTGCTTGATCTTCATTCGGCTTTATCTCAAACAAGGTTCTTCCTCCTTTATTTCTCTCATACTCCGAGATATAATCACTTAATATAATAGTATTTTTTGCAAAAATAATCAACCCTTAAATGAAATTACTCATAGAAAACTTTCATTTTTAAGACCTTTTGCATTATTTGGGGTCAAATGTAGCAACGCCAGAACTCACTGTAAAGTTCTCCATGTGCAGTGTCCCAGCAAGCCCATCCGCTTTTTCCAGCATGTTGGGCAGTTCTGCCATTTTTTCATCCACGTCTCCCGGGTCCCCAAGAGCAATCTCAATTTTCTGGTAATACAGATATACACTGTCTCCCTCAAACTTGATGGAATCAATTACCAGTTTGTATTTTCGAATCAACTGGGTGAGATTCAAAATCTGCTTTACCGTCTCCTTGTCCTTAAATGGCAATTTTTCATTTAAAACTACACTATCGAATTCCAGTCCTTTTATGAGTGGAACGTCCGAAAACTTTTTGGAACTGCTCTCCAATACGATGCCATCCTTGTCGAAATACATGTACGCTTCCATATTTTCAATACAGCCCGCCATCGTCTTCTCATATATGGTAACCGCAACGGTGTGGCGGTCTACATAATCCACATCCAGACTTTCCACAAAAGGAATATTCTCCGGGGAACGCACTTTACACTTCAGTGTATACAACAGGCTGTTGTTAATATAACCAGACTTTTTCAGTTCTTTCTGCATTTCCTGTTTGGAATAATGTTCATTTCCTGTAATTTCTATTTTAGTAATTTTAAACTGGGTAAATACAAGAAGTATCCCTGCTGCCACCAGGAGCAGGATGACCGCCGCAATCAGCCCCTTATTTCTTTTTTTCGGAGCAGATTCAATTACCACAAAATCGTTTTTGTCCATTCTATTTCTCCCTTTGTACTGTTCTCGCCACCGACAAAACAATGCCCAGTTCTGCCAGAAGGAAGCAGACTGAAGTACCACCATAGGAAATAAACGGAAGTGGTACACCCGTATTCGGTATCGTATTGGTAACTACCGCCACATTGACCAGCACCTGCAGACCGATGTGGGCAAGTACGCCCACCACAATCAACGCTCCATATAAATCCGCCGCGTTGACTACAATCCGGTACAACCGGAACAAAAGCACAACAAACAGAGCAATCACACCGATGGCACCGATGAAGCCCAGTTCCTCACATACAATCGAGAAAATCATATCGTTGTGTGCCTCAGGAATAAATCCCAGTTTCTGCAAACTCTGACCTAGTCCCTTTCCCGTCAGCCCGCCGGAACCAATCGCATATAAAGACTGTACCGTCTGATATCCCTTGTCACTGGAAGTCGGATCCAGCCAGGTTGAAAAACGCTCGCCACGGTATCCCTTGAGGGAAAACAAAATCACTACCATAACTCCGGCAACTGCCACCGCCACCAGTATTGGTTTCAACCTCGGTGCTGCTACAAAAAGCATCACTCCGGCAATTCCCACAAGTATAATCGCCGTACTGAAATTCTCAATACCGACAAGAGCGATTACCGGAAGAATCCACAGACAGGTAAATATCATATTCTTTACCTTTCCAATCCGGTTCGCATTGATGTCCAGCAGTCTGGCAAAACTCAGAATCAATGACAATTTTGCAATCTCCGAAGGCTGTATACTCAACGGTCCAATATAAATCCACCGCTTCGCGCCATTGATTACCTCTCCAAACAGCAATACATAAAATAACATCAAATGTACAATCAAAAACAGTATCCAGGACTTATTTCTCCACCAGTGGTAGTCAAACCGGGAAATCAGCAGCATTCCCATAATACCGATTCCCGCAAAGACAGTCTGCCGCTTCAGCCAATAGGCAGGACTGTCATATTTTAAATTCGCTGTATAATAACTGGTACTATACACCATGACCAGACCAAACACAAGCAGTATGAGAATGACTATAAATAGCGTATAATCAATCTTCCCACGGCGCTTTGTCCGCGCTCTCCTCGTTTTGCCCTGACGACTGGCAACTGCAGTCTCCGCCATGACTCCATCACTCCTTTAATGCTTTTACATACTCTTTAAAGAGTTCTCCCCGCTGTTCATAACTGTCAAACATATCCCAGCTGGCACATGCCGGTGAAAGCAATACCGCCTCGCCCTCCTTCGACTGCTCTGCGCAGACCTGGACAGCTTCACGCAAATCCTTTACAAAAATAATATCCTCAAAGCCATATTTTCGCGCCGTATCGGCAATCAATTCTGCTGTTTTACCCAGCAACACCAATTTGCGCACTTTACCATCAAAAGATTGAATCCAATCGTCAAAAGCAACGCCTTTGTCGTACCCTCCGCCAATCAACAACGTAGGTTTCACCATTGCCTGTATTCCTTTAATGGCTGCATCCGGGTTCGTTCCCTTCGAATCATTATAGTAGTCCACGCCCTGAATGGTGTCCACATATTCAATCCGATGTTCTACTGCAGTAAATTGTGTCACCGTATTATGTATGACTTCCATGGGCACTCCCATATAATATGCAACCGCGGCCCCAGCCATGACATTCTCAATATTATGGCTGCCCAGCAGTTTCAATTCCTGCAACTGACAAACCGTGTCTGCCACAGTTCCATGTTCCATGCGGACAATACTCTGTTCTTTCAGGCAGAACCCATTCTCCAGTTCCTCCGTCCGACTGAAAAACACTGCTTTTGCCCGGATTTTATCTGCCATGGAACGGGTAATCCCATCATCGTAATTCAAAACACAGACCTCATCACTGGTCTGGTTAGTAGCAATCTCCATCTTGGTATCCGCATAGATTTCCATTGTGTGATGCCGGTTTAAATGGTCCGGTGTAACGTTTAAAACAGCACTCACCTGGGGATGAAAATCTACAATGCTTTCCAGTTGAAAACTGCTAATTTCCGCTACTGTCACACTGTCTTCCTGCATTTTCAATGCCACTTCTGTATAGGGTGTACCAATATTTCCCACCACAAACACGCTATCGTAATACGCCTTTAAAATCTCGCCAACCAGCGTCGTCGTGGTCGTTTTCCCGTTCGTTCCCGTAATTGCACAAAGCCGCCCTTTCCCAAAACGGTATGCCAGTTCCACCTCACTCCAAATGGGAATATTGCGATTGCGAAAAGCTGCAGTAAATGGGGCTTCAATAGAAATGCCCGGACTGATAACCATACATGCCACCTGCTCTACCACACAGTCCGGCAACGCTCCGATTACCACTTCCACATTGTCCTTCTCCCCTAATACAGAGCGTACCTTCTGGGCATCGCATGTTTCATTTTCATCAAACAGTACCACATCCACGCCGCTTGCCAACAATAATCTGGCAGCTGCAATTCCACTTTTGCCGGTTCCGGCAACCAGTACTTTTTTACCCGTTAAATTCATCCCATGTATCCTCCAAATATTATTTTATATTGCCAAAAGACCAATCAGACACAAAATTGCAGTAATAATTGAAAAAATAGACACAACCTTGGTCTCCGGCCATCCACTCAACTCAAAATGATGATGCAGCGGTGCCATTTTCAAAATCCTCCTGCCCGTCATTTTAAAGTATACCACCTGCACAATCACAGATGTGACCTCAATCAAATAAATAAACGCCACAATTGGTATAAACAGCGGCAGTTTCAAAATAAATGCGGTTGCCGCCACAAAGCCGCCCAGGGCCAGAGACCCGGTATCCCCCATGAATACCCGCGCCGGGTATACATTATAAACAAGGAAACCCAAAAGCGCTCCCACAACCGCACAGGTAACCGGCTCAATGCCGGAATGCAAGGCAATCGCCGCCACCGTAAAATAAGTGGCAATCAGCATCGTCACACTAGATGCCAGTCCATCCAGACCGTCTGTAAAATTGGCGCCATTTACCGTACCCAACACGATGAAAAACAGCGCCGGAATGTACCACTGACCCAAATCCAGATACTTTCCACCAGAAAAGGGAATCAGCATCGTAAGGTCCTCCTGGTAGCGGGTCATATAGTATGCAAACACCAGTGTTACCACCATCTGTCCCAGCATTTTCTGCCATGCCCGTAGCCCCAGAGAACGTTTCATAACTACTTTGATGTAGTCGTCCATAAATCCAATCAGTCCAAACCCCAATGTTACAAATAGAATTGGTACAATTCCCGGGTAGGATTGCATGTAAAATACAGACACCAGAATAACGCTGGCAAGTATAATTAATCCTCCCATTGTGGGGGTTCCAGATTTCTTCAGGTGTGTCTCCGGTCCTTCCTCCCGTACAAACTGTCCAAATTTCAGTTTTTTCAGAAAAGGAATTACAATGGGGCACAGCACTACGCTGACCCCAAAGGTAATCACTACCGGCATCAAGGTTTCATATTGAATATCCATAAGGGCACCTCATTATTTATCTGGCATTTCCCTATTAGAACCATTGTGGTATGCCATCTTAGTATAATGCTTTTACCATGAATTATCAAGTAAAGCATCTTAAGTTTAATCTGTTATATAATATATCGTCTCCTTCGTATCTTCCTCCTCTGGTCTCGTTTTTTCTATTCCTAAATAAGGCATAATGTTTTTCAACAAATCTCCTACCACCGGAGCTGCGATGGTTCCTCCATAATAGATTCCCTCTGGTTCATTGATGAGCAGTAAGACCATAACGGTCGGATTGTCCGTTGGTGCAAAACCTAAGAAAGAGGAAATATATTTTCCATTTCCTCGAGGCAGTTTTTCGCTGGTTGCTGTTTTTCCGCCAATTGCATATCCTGACACCTTGGCATTTCTTCCCGAACCTTCCGATACTACTGCTTCCAGAAGTTCCCGCATCGTCTGTGAAGTCTGTTGACTCACCGCTCCGGTTTTCGTATTATATGAAATTCTTTTCTGTTCTCCTGTCTCACTGTCCTCCACTGCCACCCCAAAATGAGGCGTTACCAGTGTACCTCCATTGACTACGGCAGAGACTGCCCGAATCAATTGAAACGGAGTAATCTGAAAGGACTGGCCAAAAGACATGGTCGCCAGTTCCACCGCTCCTACATCCTTTAAATTATGCATAATGGAGTTGGCTTCCCCTGGCAAATCAATGCCTGTTTTTTCAAAGAGTCCCAGCCTCTTGTAATATTTATACATATTGGAGGCGCCTACCCGGGCTCCCACTTCCATAAACACCGGATTGCAGGAATTCATAACCCCTTCCCGAAAGGTTTCGGTTCCATGTCCTCCCCGTTTATGACAACGGATTCTCCTGTCTTCCACTACTTTGTATCCAGGACACTGAAAGGTATCATCTACCTTGACTACCCCTTCCTCTAAGGCTGCCGTAGCAGTTACTATTTTAAACGTGGAACCTGGCTCATACGTATCATTTACTGTAGTATTACGCCACATCTGATTTACCAGTTCCTGTTTTTTTTCTGCACTCATTCCCGTAGTGTCTACATCTTCACCTAACTGGTATGGATCGTTCAAATGGTATTCCGGCACATTCACACAAGCATATATTTCCCCATTTTGGGGATTACATACAATAACAGAAGCGGATTTTGCATTTTTTTCCTTGCAAACCTTTTCTGCAGCCTGCTCCGCATATTTTTGAATATTCAAGTCCAGAGAAGTGATTAAATTGTCCCCCGCAACAGCCTCCTGCCGGCTCTCCGCACTGTTTTTTACCCGATGTCCGTAAGCATCGGTCAATGTGAGAATATATCCCGGTTCCCCCGCCAGCACACTTTCATATTGTACTTCCAGTCCCACAATTCCCTGATTGTCTGCGCCGGTAAAACCCAGTACCTTGGACGCCAGACTGTCATATGGGTAATATCGTTTGTAATCCTCATCAATCATGACGCCATCCAGTTTATATGCCCGGATTTTTTCCGCCACTTCCTTATCCACATTGCTCTTTATTTTTTCCCTTACAGAAACTTTTTCTACTTTTTTGCGAATTTCTTCTTCTGAAATGTCCAGATATTCAGACAGCACCGAAATCACCTTTTGGGAATCGGTAATCTGGTTATGGATGACAGAAATGGTACATACGGAACGGTTACTCGCCAGTTCCACTCCATTTCTGTCGTATATTTTCCCCCGCGGTGCTTTGATTTCTCTTTGTCGCTCATGAAGGTCCGCCGCTTTTTGCTCATATTCCAAAGACTGAAACACCATGATATAAAACAGTCTCACAATCAACAGAAAGGCTACCAGGGCTACCACAAATATGCAGATTGTTACTTTTTTCCGGTGATGCAGATAGTATCCATTCATAACAATACCAATCTGTTTTTTACTATCTTATTATTCGTTTTCAAAAGTTATGTCACTATTGTGCTGCCTGAGTCGTATTCTCAGCCTGCTGTGTCGTTGCCGTCCCGGTCGTATCCTGCGTGTTATCTGCCGGAGGCTCTGCACTGGTACTGTCTGCCTGCGGTTCCTCTGTCGTCACTTCCTCGTCATCCGATTCATTTAAGTATTTCTGTGCTTCATTCTCTGTATTTTGTATTACCGTTCCGTTTTCATTCACATTTACAATTTCCTTGCTTGCTTCCTTGTCTGACACTTTCTTTTGCTCTATTCCCATATAGGGCAGAACTTCTTTAAATATTTTCCGTGCCAGATGAACCGCATAACTGGTCTGGTCCTGGGGAGAAAGGTTAATTTCGTCCACCGTTACATAAACGACTATCTGAGGATTGTCGTAGGGCGCAAATCCAATAAAAGACAACAGATATTTACCGTTGTTACGGGGCAGTTTCTCGGCAGTTCCCGTTTTACCACCAATCTCATAACCGGCAATCTGACATCCGGTACCCGTTCCTTCTTTTACTGTTGTAAGCATATATTTTTTAATCAGTTTTGACGTCGATTTGGAAACGGTCTTCTTTACCAGTTTTTTTTCTATCGTTTTCACTGTTCCGCCCTCGGCATTGCGGATTTCTTTCACAACATGAGGCTCATAATAACTGCCACCATTAATCAGAGAGCAAAAACCGGTACACAACTGAATCATAGTACAGTTAAAACCCTGTCCAAAAGAGTTGGTGGCAAGGTCCGTCGCCCCAATTTTGTCTGACGTATAAACCAATCCTTCTGCTGAAGATTCTCCCGGCAAGTCAATGTTGGTATACTGTCCAAAACCAAAAATACTCTGATACCTGGTAAACCGCTCAGCTCCCAGTTTCTCATTAATCTGCATCATACTTACATTGCAGGATTTGGCAATGGCATGTTCAATGTCAATCGTTCCGTCCGTATTGTGGCAGCGGATGTCATAATCTCCTACTCTTAAAGACCCACCACAATAGAATGTATCCTTATTTTTTACGACTCCTTCTTCCAGTGCTGCACTCATCGTAAAGGGTTTAAAGGTAGAACCCGGCTCATAAGTATCACTAATAATATAGTTACGCCATATTCCACTCAAGGCATCCAGTTTCTCCTTGTCCGTCATCGCTGCAATTTCTTCTTCCTTATAAATCTGTGTCAATGCACTTTCATTATATGGGTCATTCAAATCATAGACATGACTGTTAGACATTGCCAGAACTTCTGCATTATTCGGATCCATGACGAGAACGGACACATTCTTCGCCCCAACGCTGTTCATAAACCGAGAAACCTGTTTATCCACAATATTCTGAATATTCAAATCAATGGTGGACACAACACAGTTCCCGTCTGTAGCTTTTTGTACTTTCGTTTCAATGCTCCCACCATCGGTCATATAACTGTATTTTCTGCCCTCGGTTCCATTCAGGACATCATTGTACTGCTGTTCAATCCCCCAGTTTCCTACATTTCCACTGCTGGTATATCCAATCAACTGACACGCCGCCGTTTTATTCGGGTAAGATCTTTCGTAATTCTCTTCCAAAGACACACCTACGACACAGGCACCTTCCTCTGTTTTCACATAATCCATGTAGGCTGACACCTCATCATAAGTCAGATCCTTAAAGGCAATATAGTAATAGGAATCCGCTTTTTCCTCGAGAATCCGCTCTACCTCTCCCTGCTGGAAGGCAAAATATTTATACAACGCCGCTATCGTAATATCCTTATAAGTAGTATCCTTACTCTGTTTATAATCCTCACTCTTTATAATATTTTTTGGTTCCAGAATCAGATTATAAATCTTTGTACTGGTTGCCAGGTAGGAGCCTTTTCTGTCCAATATATCTCCTCTTCGGTAATTTAAGGTAGTACTGCTATATTTCTGCTGGCTTAATACCTTTTTCTGGTATACCTTAGTATCCTTAATCTGGTACCGCACCAGATTCGCAATTACAACCCCAAATCCTACAAGAAACAGAACAACGACAAAAAACAGATGTCCTAACATCTGTTTTTTTACCCGTCGTATCTTCCTTGGTCGTTTCTTCGTTCTCTCATCTGTCATAAAATCACCTACTTATTATCCGGGATGTCCTGGTACTGTCTTACATAGTCCGGGTCAGAACTCTCATATAAAATAGTGTGATTCGAATCCGCATATTTCATCCCCAAATCGCTAGAAGCTTTTTTATAAATCTCATTCAAATCAACCTTGCTATTCAACTGCTCCTCTTTCGCAACATTCTCATTCTGAAGTTGATCCAGTTCTGTCTGAAGTGTTGAAATCGTTGCCTTTTGTGAAGTAATCTGTGCCTGTACTTTCAAGTATCCCACACAGGATGCCAAAATTAAAACGCAAGCGCAGGCAACAACAAGTGTGTATTTAAAATCAATTACATTACTTTTCTGCCGGTTTCTACGAATCTGTGCTTCTTTTGCCGGGTCCCTCTGGGGTTCCCGTTTGGGCTGTGGGCGTTCAATCTGCGGCTCGTATGCCGGATTCAACTTACGCACCGTATTCCCGTCCACATAATTATAATTCTGATACCTTCTATAATCTGCCATTCCAACATGTCCCCCATACTGTTTTCTATCGTCTGTCTCTTATTTTTTCTAATCTAACGTCCTTCAAACACCCTTAACTTAGCGCTTTTGGAACGACTATTGTATTCCATTTCCTCTTGTGTCGGCAAAATCGGTTTCCTAGTAATTACCTTTCCTTTGGAAACTGCTCCACAAGTACAAACCGGAAAATTCGCCGGACAGGTACATGGATTCTCAAACTTTCGAAAAGCACTTTTTACAATTCTGTCCTCCAGAGAATGAAACGTAATAATACAGATTCTTCCTCCCGGTTGTAACAGTTCTACCATGTCCTCCAATGTGTTTTTCAACACATCCAGTTCCCGGTTCAACTCAATTCGGATTGCCTGAAAGGTCTGCTTGGCGGGATGCCCGCCTTTTGCCCGTACCTTTGCCGGTATCGCACTTTTCACCGCTTCCACCAGTTCAAACGTGGTTTCAATCGGCTTCTCCTGTCGCATTCTTACAATATGCTTTGCAATGTTCTTTGCAAAGCGGTCTTCCCCATAATCCCGAATCACCCGGTACAACTCCATCTCACTGTAATCATTCACAATGTCTCTTGCGGTCAGAGCCTGTCTCTGATCCATACGCATATCCAGGGGTGCATCCTCACGATAGGAAAAACCTCGTTCTCCGGTATCCAACTGGTAGGAGGAAACTCCTAAATCCAGCAGAATGCCATCGACCTTGTCTATACCCAGACGGTGTAACACCTCTGCCATAGACTCATAATTACTTCTTACAATGGTGACTTGCTTCGAAAATGGAGAAAGGCGCTGTGTCGCTGCCTCAATCGCAGATGCGTCCTGATCCAGACCAATAAGTCTTCCCTTGGAGGACAGCTTCTCACAGATGTGAAAAGCATGCCCTCCGCCTCCCAGGGTTCCATCCACATAAATCCCCTGAGGCTTGATGGAAAGATTATCGATTGTCTCGGAAAGCAGTACCGACTTGTGTGAAAAATCCATAACAGTTCTCCTATATTCCCAGATTCGCAAACATGGAAGGATCCTCCGTAACCATATCTACATTTTCACCGTCAAACTCTTCCCATTTCTCCTTGTCCCAAATTTCAAAATAGTCAATGTTTCCGACGATGGCAACATCTTTCGAGATATTGGCGTATTCTTTCTGGTTCGGCGCTAATGAAATTCTACCCTGGCTGTCAATCTCACCGCCAGAAGCCCCCGCTATTAAGAATTTCATGAACTTTCTTCCGTTTACATCGGTCATGGGTATGGTCTTTAATTTCGCGGTAACCTCCTTCCATGCCTCCATTGGATAGACGTTCAAGCACCCGTTCAACCCTCTGGTGACAAAGAACTCCTTGCCCAATTCGGCACGAAACTTGGCCGGTACAATAAGTCTGCCCTTAGAATCAATCGAATGATTATACGTTCCTAAAAACATCCTTACCTCACCGCCTTTCCCGTTATGGAATTCCGCTCCATTTCACTCCACTTCGTCCCACAATTCCGCCACTGTGTTTTCATTTTACTCCACAACACCCATTTTGGCAAGCAAATTTTTTTATTTTTTTCACAAAAAACTCAATAAATACGGCACTTGCAACGTGGTGGAGGAAAGGTGGGGGATTTTCCCACAGTTCTTTTCCTCAACATCTGCACATGGCATTTTTCGTAGCACAATATATAGTGTCTGGAAATTATTTCCTCCTTTTTTAAAATTTTTTTCATTTTTTACCTTTTTGGCATAAAAAAAAGACGGGGCTCCGATTCACGGAACCACCGCCGAAAAAATTGCAAATCCATCTTTACAGAGACTCTCCTTCGGAATCATCCTCCTCAAGAAAATAGGCATTTTCTTTCCGTTTGCGTCCCACCACAAACAGAATTACTGCCACAATCATAAACAGAATGGCAACTACCTGAGACACCGGAATTGCCGTTTCCCCAATGGTACAAAGTACCAACTGGTCTGTACGCATGCCCTCAATCACAAAACGTCCCAATCCATACAAGAAGGCATACAACAGGAACACCTCACCATCCACTTTCTTTTTGCGCCGCAGCAACAGCAATATAACAAAAATAGTAAGACAAAGCAGACTTTCATACAAAAATGTAGGTTGCACCTGTACATAGGCAAGACCACTTTCCGGCGTTACTGTTGTAACAGCAGAAGAATACTGCACATGAATGCCATCCACAGGAATCCGCATGGCAAATAAAGAATCACAATTCCCGCCAAAGGCTTCCCGGTTAAAGAAGTTCCCCCATCTGCCAAGGCACTGCCCCAGCGCCAGTCCCGGCACCAGAGTATCCACAATCAGACCAAAGGACTGCTTGCGCACCCGACTAAACAGGTAGAGGGTCAAAACACCTACTATCACACCTCCATAAATGGCAAGTCCACCCTGCCAAATATAGAACATACTCTTCCAGTTGTCCTTGAAACTGTCCCACTCAAATATAACATAATACATCCGGGCACCAATCAGTGCCGGAATCACGGTGACCAAAAAAGCATCCAGGTACAGTTCTGAGTCCTGTTTTGTTTTTTTTGCCTCCCGCCCTGCCAATAGCAGGGCAATGAAAAACGCCGCCGCAATGATGATTGCATATATTTTAATCTCTCTCCCAAAAATCGTAAATTCTTCCGGCAAATCCGAGAAATAAAGTCCCAGATTTGGGAATGAAATGTCCTTTATGCTATCCATGACGACCTCCTGTTTTTATACATTAAATTTGAAGAGAATCACATCTCCATCCTGCACCACATATTCCTTTCCCTCAGAGCGAACCAGCCCTTTTTCCTTTGCTGCCAGCATGCTTCCATTTTCCATTAAATCCTTATAATTCACCACCTCAGCCCGGATGAATCCCCGTTCAAAATCCGTATGAATCTTGCCTGCCGCCTGAGGTGCCTTGGTTCCCTTGCGAATTGTCCAGGCTCTCGTTTCATCCTCACCGGAAGTCAAATAACTAATCAAACCTAAAAGCGAATAACTGGCACGAATCAACTTCTCCAGTCCAGACTCAGCAAGTCCTAAATCTTCCAGAAACTCTTTTTTCTCGTCTTCCTCCAGTTCGGAAATCTCCTGTTCAATCTGGGCACAAACAACAAATACCTCGGCATCAAAATCTTTTGCGTATTCCCGTACCTGATTCACAAAAGGATTGTCCTTCTCTGCTTCTCCCAGAGAATCTTCCTCTACATTTGCGGCAAAAATAACCGGTTTATATGTCAGAAGGTTATAAGAGAGCAGCCATGCCTCCTCGTCTTCATCCTGAGGTTCAAAGGTCTTCGCCAGTTTTCCGGATTCCAGATGTTCTTTGATGCGGTTTAACAGTTCCAGTTCCTTTGCCAGTTCTTTGTCATTCTTAGCCCCCCGGACCACTTTACTAATCCGACGTTCCAGCACTTCCAAATCGGCAAATACCAGTTCCAGGTTGATTGTCTCAATGTCCCGGATGGGGTCAATCTTACCATCCACATGTACAATGTTGGAATCCTCAAAACACCGCACAACGTGTACAATGGCATCTACTTCCCGGATGTTGGCAAGAAACTGATTTCCCAGTCCTTCTCCCTTGGAAGCCCCCTTTACCAGACCTGCAATGTCCACAAATTCAATCACTGCATGGGTTGTCTTTTTTGAGTGGTACATCTCACTTAACCGCTCCACCCGCTCGTCCGGCACAATTACAACGCCCACATTCGGGTCAATGGTACAAAACGGGTAGTTTGCAGATTCTGCCCCTGCCTTTGTCAACGAATTAAACAGTGTACTCTTACCTACATTGGGCAATCCAACGATTCCTAGTTTCATTTTTCTATCTTTCCTTTCTCTAATCCTTAATTTTACAGGCTTTATCCTATTTTAATTGTTACAAAAAAAGAGCCTCAATATTCAATTAATCATATCACACTGAGGCTCAAAAGTAAATTTTAAATTATTTCACAGTCACTTTCACTTTCTTTGTATACCCGTTTCTCGCATACACATAAACAATGCAGGAGCCCTTTTTCTTTGCCTTAATCAATCCTGTCTTTGATACAGTGGCTACCTTTTTATTACTTGTTGCATAACGCAGTTCCCTTGCATGTTTGTTGGAAAGTGGTTTCTTTTTCTTGTCAACCAGTACCGTCTTTGCCTTCACCTGTGCCGTCGCACCAACTTTCAGTGCACAGGAATTCTGTTCCAGATTGATTGCTTTTACATTGGTTTCCTTACTGTTCTTTCTACCAACGATATGTGCTATAATCGTCTTTCCCAGAATTACTTTCTTTCCCTTCACCAGTTTGTAAGCAACAACATAAATCTTATAATTTTTCTTCAGATTCAGTTTCTTACCATTTACCTTTGTTACGGTAATTTTCGTTCGTTTACCGCTTTTAACCTGATTCAATGATTGCTTTGTAAACTTGTTACCACAATACTGTACATAAACATCATATCCTTCTGCATCCGATACTTTACCCCAGATGATATTGATTTTACTTCCTGTCTGGCTGACTTTCAATTTTGCATTCAAGGTTAATGCATTCTTCTCCTGTACTTTTTTAGAAACCGTTGTCGTTTTTTCAAGCGTCGAAGTAGCCGGTACAGTCTCTGTTGTCAGCGTACTCTGTGTATTCTCCTGTTCTGGTGTATCTGATGTATCCGGCGTATCTGGTGTATCTGGCGTATCCGGCGCAACAGAAGGTTCTACTTCTTCTTTGCAGATTTCTCCTTCCCATTCTACCGTCGCAATCCGAATCTCCCGGTCTGCTTCTACTCGTGTCTCTACCACACAATTCAATACTATCGTATGGCTGGCATCCCGTTCACACAGGAATTCCGCAGTTGCTGCTGTGTAATCCGCATTCCAGTGAAAAATTGGTTCCTCTTTGTAAGTGTGACCGTTGTGCAGATATACTGTCAACTCCCTTACATTGCCGGCTCTGTCATATACTTTGATGACCTTCTTTTGTGACACCGATGCGTCCAGACTGGTATCCGGCTCCAATGTGTAGGTGCCATTCTCCAGTTGCTCTGTCACATCCTCCTCATTGAGAAGAACCTGGCTCAGATTTACATCCTGAATGTTTACCGTCAACGCTTCGCAACTCTTTTGTTCATTCTCTGCTCCGCCAATCTCCGGCTTTTTCGTATCCAGCACAATGCCCTTTGTGTTCAGAATCGTCTCATTTCCGGCTTTGTCTGTAATGCGTGCATATACCATCCAGTTTCCATCTTTCTCCAGTTCGAAGGGTTCCCTGTATATCTGCCAGGTAACCTGCTGTAACTCTTCCAAAGACAGTGCGGTATCATTCACATAATACTGAATTTCTTCAATTCCACTGTTTTCTACTGTTCCGGCAGTATCCTCTGCTGTGATCGTAACCGTACCATCCGCTGTATACACTTCGAAGTTCACATCTTCTTTCCAGTCATTGTAACTGTTCTCTCCAACTGTAATGCTTCCCGAAGGTGCAGACAGTTCTCTCCATTGGGCATAAACCGTAACACTCTCATTCAATGTTACATTCTGAGTTACCTTTGTACCTCCGGTACTTTCGCTAAACCAGCCAAGGAATTCATAGCCTTCCCGAACCGGCACAACATCGGTAATTTCCTCTGCAGTTATCACAGTTCCTAACGGTTTTACAATTTTCGCCTTCGGTTTGGTACACTGATTTACAGTATCCCTGCCTTCATTGTAATCAAAGAGCAACATCGGCAGTTTCATATCTGCAAAACTTAAGTCATACCGAATCTCACCACTTGCCGCACCAATGTCCTCTGCATCTTCTCCCGACACATAATAAATCGTATGATTTACATGGTCTTTGTCATTAATAGACTTCAAATTATTTGTAGTCACGTCATAGTATTGTCCTTCATAAGTATATCCCACTACTTGTATTCTGTAATAGTAACTCTGTTTGCTGCCGCCCTGGTATTTCCATACCGGATAACTGCCGCTGTAAGTATAGATGCCATCACTCTGTTTTTGTCCTACACAGGTAACCCCCCTGCTGTCTTCACCGGACTGCTGGCTAACAATCTGATACCCGTCGGCGGTCTCGGAATCGTCTGCATCCTCACTATAAGCATACAGTACCTTGACATTTACTGACTCCGGCACAATTTCATTGCCTTCGGCATCCGTTGCATAATCACCAATCTGTACCTGCCATGGCACATCAAAATATCCCGGTGCGTACTCAATATCTGCTCCACAGGTTTTTCCTGCGTCATCCATTGCATAACTTACCGTATAGTCCTTCACCACTTCATAGCCTTCATCACTATTTTTAACAGGCACTACTTCAACGGTATAGGTATACTCATTATCCTCTGCGTCTTTCACAGGAATCCGGCTTGCTCCGGAATCTTTTGTGGCATCCGTCTTGTCATAAGTAGTAAATTCATAGTCTGCACTGCCGTTATTCGCAGCATCCGACGCCCCAGTTCCACAAGTGTCATCACAATCTATCAACTTCGTCGCAATGGTATTTCCGTTTTGTTTCAAATACACATAGGCATAGGTTGCTCTGGACCGGGCATCCTGTACACCATTGCCAGAATCAGACTGGTACGCATAATCCCATGTTACCGTTCCAAATACATGTACTTTTGTGTCAGCCGCACCACAATGATGTTCACACTCCGCCTCGCACAATGTCGCCGCGGTACCACTTACAGCCTCTCCATCTACATAATTCAGGAAAGCATGCTCTTTATAGATTGTCACCTGCATTTCTTCATTCGTATTACCAGACACATCCGTTGCACAAACCCGGTAAACAGTTCCCTCATCGGTACCGTTCAACACATAGGAATATGTGCTATCCGTTAGATCTGTCTTCTTATGTACTTCTACCCATGTATCTCCTTGCTGTTTCTCAATCGTTACTGTGCGAAGATTTTCATCGGTGACCGTAACTGTCTGTTCCCCACAATATATCTTTCCATTTTCAATTCCGCTTACTGCCGGCTTCACAAATTCTACAATCTTATAGGTTTGCAATACGGTTCCGGAATAGTTGCCACATCCCACTGCTTTCACCGTATAGGTACCGGCTTTGTTCGCCTTGCGCAACTGATTGTTTTGTGCATCCTCACAAATCTCATAGTCTGTGTTTTCTGTCAAAACACCTTCCCGGTTCTCTGCCCTTACCTCTATCGTCGTCGGTCCCTGCAACGTAGAATCATAGGTAAATTCATCTGGTGTGAGAGATATCGATGCTAAGGCTGCCGGTGTTACCGTAAGTGTTCCATACACAGGGGTAATGGAATAGTTCTTTGTGACATCCTGATTGTTGTTATCCTCTATTTTAACATTGTTAAAGGTATTCTCTACCCCGGTGACCTGCTTATTAGAGTTATACGCCACGTTAGTAATCGTTCCGGTATAGTTAATAGAAGCAACCGTATGACCTTGTAACAAGGTATCTGCCTCATTCGTCTTAGCCGTAAGCGGCGTACCGTCATAGACCTTTGTATCCGTACCAGATGTAATCGTAACCGATTTTGGTGTAATCTTAAGATTACCCGGCTCTACCGCTACGGCATAGTTCGCCGTTCCGGCTTCTTTCATACTGCTGTCATAAACTGTCTTGCCGCCTTCTTTGATTACCATGTTAGAAATGTCACAGGTATTTTTCGCTGCTACAACCACATTTTCTTCATATGCAACATCCGTCTGGCTTCCGGTCACCTTGACACCGGAAATACAATTCCCCGTATCTGCCTCGGTTACCTGCTCCGCACTTTTCACATAAGCAGTTGTATTTTTTAACTTCCATGCATCTTTCTTCAGCGCACTGGCATCGTATTCTTTTTCGTCATCGCCGGTTACAATCGTAATGTTGCGCGGAGTGATACGAACCGTTACATGAGTTGTATGGTAAGACTTTTCGCCGGACGTAATGCAACAGGTGTATACGCCACTATCTGCCACATACTTCACCGTACAGGATGCACTGATTGCATCTGGTATTTCCTGTCCGTCCTTGTACCATTGGTAAGAATTTCCATCTCCTTGAGCAACAGACAACGTAACCTCCTTTGCATTATAGGTATAAGTAAAGGCTTTGCTGTCACCGAGCAATTCTGTTCCATCGCTATTCTTTGCTGATATATTGCTCAAAATTTCATATTCCTTTGAAGCAACCACTTCACTGTCTAAACAGTTCGTTGTATTGCTGCTGACTGCTTTTACCGTATAATAGTAAGTACCGGTCTGGTTCATCTCCTCTGTCATGTCCAGTGTACAGGTATTTCCACTTTTGTTTACTTTTTGCGTGTCATAGGTATTTACCAGCACTGCCTCTGCCCCATCTCCTTTTCGGTACAGAGAAACTTCATAATCTGCCGTAATATAATTCGTTGTACTGTCGCCATTTTCCCGGGGCTCAGCAACTGCTTTCCAGACTGCCATACCATAGGGCGCTTTGTCCGATGCCTCCATCGTCAGATCGCTGGTACTTAAGTCCTCGCCTTCTTCCATTTTTTTGCCGAGTTTCGCCTGTTCTATTTCAAACGCAGTGGCATCCTCCGTCTCAAACTCTGCATAGTTTGTACTCGCATCCACTTTTGCATATACATAGTAAATACCCGCATCCTGTGGTCTGCTGTCATCCTTCCATTCCGTCCAGGTGGAACGCGCAACCGTATTATCCTGACTGTAATAATAATGTATGGTTCCCAGCCCGGAGGGCAGAACAGAAGCCGTCTTATGATGTAACTGTGGCGCATTTCCAGTCTCCCCGTAAGTCCAACCGGATATCGCAACTTCCACTGTACCACCCGCAATCTCTGCCTTCTGAATAGACATCTTTGTGCTTGGCTTTGCCGAAATGGTTTCCCCATTGTCTTTTCTCGTGGCTGTAATCGCACAATAAACAGTATATGGATTGTAGGCCGCCATTCCGGTTTTTACAGTTAAGTCTTTTATCGAATCGGTATTCTCTTCGTTTACAAGGGACTCTTCTGTTCCGCCAATTTTTTTATACGTCCATTTATAGTTATAATCATACTGAGACATATCTATATTGTCATTTTTCGGCTGTGCATCTGCACTAAATTGGGGTGCCTCTGCAGAGGTATACCCATACACTGCATTCGACTTCGTGGAACGAATCGCTGCTTCTATGGTTGCGGCTCTCGTCGCCAGTGCAAGCCGCATATCCACCGTTTCTGTAGACGACAATTCTGCCTTTACCGTTGCCTTACAACTACCCGAAACAGAACCATCCTCATTTGAAATGGTAAATGCTTCTGTGTCCTGTTCTCCCTGCTTGACGCTCCAAGGTGTATCTGCCAGTCGGTATCCTGTGCGGTATCCTTCTTCATTATACCAATCCGCCTGAAGGGTAACGGTCTCACCGCTAATCACAACTCGTTCCTGCTTGTTGTCTGCTTCGCTCTGCTGCTCTGCTATTACAATCGTGCTGCTCTTTCCTGCATTTCCAGAAACTGCCGGATTCTCCTTTACCGTTGTTGCCGCCTTTGCTGTCACTGTATCATTTGCATATCCAACAGTGACCTTTGCCGCATACAGGTCTGAAGCTGTCCCCACCGAACTGTCCTTTACATTCGGATTGCCCACCGGATTATTCTCCCCGGTCGTCGCCAGAGCCCGTATGTCTACCGCATATCTCCCGGCACCATTTTCCCGAATCAAATCCGCATATTCTACGGAATAGTTCTCTGTACCAACAGTCGTAGCAATTTCCTTATTTGAACCCGCAACTTCTACTCCATCCTTTTTCAAGGTCACTATGTATTTTGAAACTGTGACATTCCCAATATCCGGCACCTTGTTCCAGGTAATCGTACCCGGTTGTTCCTCACTCCATACCGGTTCCGGTGTCTGTAACGTATTGGCTGTTACCTCAATGGAGGCACCATCTGTTATCGTCTGGGAGCCAACTACAGTGAGGGCATAATTGGAATTAACTCCGCTCAAATCAGCAGTCTGTTTGACATAATAGGTTCCCACTCCGCTTGTTGGTGTATAATCCCCACCACTGCTATTTACGATTTTATATTCGAAGGCAACTCCCAATGTGGTGAAGTCCTCACCATTTGCAAAACTGCCATCTACCACCTTCCATCCAAATTTTTTTGCCTCCACAGTTTCTCCGTATAATAACTTGCCTTGTGTCAAATCATCGTAATATACCTTAATCGAAATCGGACGTTTCGTAATCGTTCCCGTCGTCTCTGTCTGGGAAGGCTGCGCATTTGTTATGCCAGTCCCCGCAGCCTGCTCTGCTGTCGTAATCAGTTCATAGCGCTGCGCCAGGTAGGAGTCCTTTTTCAACTTGATACTCAGATTAACCGTTCTCATTCCTACATTCTGATCATTATAAGCACCGGTTACTTCAAGATTCTTTTCCAGTTCTTCTTTCATCTGGGCATCTGTCATTCCCTCTGTAATCGTAGGAAGTAAATTTTTCGCTGTATAGGTTGTTTCCCCTGTCTGGTTAATATAACAGGTAAAGGTTGCATCGCTATAATCCACATCTTCGCTATATAGTTTGGTCGTTGCATCGTACGCTCTGTCTGCCACTTTAATTCCTGATATGGAGATATACTGGCGATTTACCATAAGCGTTCCGTTCTGTGGCGTGAAGGTATAGTTGGTTGCCGACAATCCACTACAGTCTACCGTAATCGTGTAGCCACCCTCTTTATAAACATAATCAAATGTCTCTCCTGCATGCTCTAATGTATTGGTGACACTATTTTTTGTCTCTCCCAGAATCGTGTCCGCAGTATCATCATACGCCCATCCTTCAAAAGTCTGGGTAAAAGAAGTAGGAATTGCTTGTTTTCCATAAATGACTGTCACCGGTTCAACACCGACTGTAACTTCTTTTCGCTTTACCGTAAGAACCGATGAACTTCCCTCAACCAACTTATAATTGGTATCGGTCAGAGCCGTCACCGTAAGCGGGTAGTCTTTGGCATCACGTTTACTTTCATTATTACTGTCATACTCACAGGAAATTGTGATACCTTCACCGTTTTTCAATATCTTTGTATTAGATTCCCCATTCCGGTCTGTTCCCACATATCCAACTGCAGTAACTGTATATTCCGGTGCCCCATCTCCATAAGTAATCGTCTCAGGGACTGCTGTCACCGTAAGTTCTGCCGGGGTAATCGCTCCCGGCACCGTAAAGGTGGAAGAAGCCTCTGCCAGCACATAATTATTGCTCTGCGCTCCCGTCAGAGTGATGTTATTTACTACAATACTATTTGCACTGGTGACATCTTTTGAATTGTACGCCGCATCATAGTCAATCGTTACCACATCTCCTGACAACAAGCCCTCTGTACCAGATTCAGCGATAGCGGGAACAATATTATAATCCGTACCCTGCACAAGGGATTCCACTACCGCTGTTGTGGAATCATAGGTTTTTTTGATTCCTCCTGTTCTATTGATTGGTTGAAGAGTCAGCGTCCTTTGTTTCACTGTGAGTTTCCCGGTTGGCGTCTCCTCTGGCACAAATACATAATTTGCTGAAGAAAGACCTTTCACATATCCATTTTCATCCGTATCTAACGTAATGGTATAGCCACCTGCTTTATACGGTATTCTCTTCGCCGTATAATCCACGCCATCCAAAAGACAGGTCGGCGTTCCTGTTACCGCCGTTTCTTCTCCTATGAATCCGTCATAACTTATGTTGTATGCAGGAGTATTTCCATATGTAATAGGGTCTGCACTTACCTTCACTGTAACTCTATGTTTTGTGATAGAGGCGGTTGTTGTCTTCACACTTTGTTCTACATCCAACGTATAATTCTTTGCATCTTTGCCTGTCAGTGCATCCGCTCCAATTGTAAATGACACTGTTTTGTTCTCGCCATAGGCAGCATCTGCAAAAACTACATTGGTCACTTTAGAGGCTTCCACATAGACCTCATCTCCGGTAGCAGCACCGGCAATCGTAACACCATCCAATACCGAAACGGTTTTACCATCAATCGTTACTTCTTTTGTTTTCAGAGTAGCCTCCGGCGTCTGGTCGTATTCTTTGTCATTTGCACAAACACTTTGAACGGTTACTGTCTGTGTTGTAATGGTGAACTTTGCAGTTCCCTCAGTCACCTCATAGTTGTAAGTAATGTCCTTGTTGTCTTTGTCATAGATTTTGATTGCAGAGGTGTTGGCTGTAATCGTGTACTCTCCTACATCTTTTGCACCTTTGTCTGTCTTAACAGAGCCGGAGGCAATATGCTCTCCTTCCGGTAATGTCCAATCTGTCACAAAATCCTCTATATACTGTGTTTTTCCTGTATAGGTGGTTGTTGTTTCCTTTGGTGACACCATAATGGAGCGTGGCGTAATGCGATATTCCTGAGTTGTAATGTCAAAGGTATAATCACTTGCCTTATACGTCTTTCCGGTCACATCCAAAGATGCCGTCGCCCGGTATGTTCCCACGTTCTTCTGGGCACCCAGAGACACCACGGTAAGGTCGGCATCCGGCGCCGTCGTATTCTCTCTTAACTCCGCTTTTACCACATGCTCGTTTCCATCATAGACAAAGGTATCCTCCTCGCTCCACTGCAAAGCCAGTTCATAGGGATTGATACGGGCAGACAGCGTAAAGGTATACTTGGAAGCAAAGGTATAATTGGGATTTTTGTTGCCCTCGCTATCCACAATCTGAATATTGGACATGGTTACAGCACTTGCAGTATCCACATGAGCATCGTTAAAATTTGCCTTACAGGACAGCGTCCACCCTGTTTCTCCATTTAAGACCCCATTGGAAATGGAAAAATAATGCTCCGTTCCATTCCCCTTTATGAGGCGTTGTAAATCCGTTCCGGTCACCTCTATGGATGCATCATAGGTCTTTTCAAATGCATTCGGGGTATTGTTCAAGGTCAGTGTAATCGGTCGGATAGTCACAGATGCAGAACCCAGCGTATCCTTAAAATTCGGGTCTAAGCCTGCCTCATCGGTACGGATATAGAAGTATACTCTATGTGTCTTCACTTCTCCTGTTTCCTCAAAGGCGACATCCTTATATAAAACAGCGTCTGGAATGACCGTTCCCTCGCCTTTGACAACGGTGGGATTTTCTCCTTCTAATCCGTTTTCTACCTTCTCCCATGTGTCAATTTCCTGCTCAGAATAATAAATCTCATAGTTCTTCGGAATTTTCTTTACGGTTCCACCATCTACTGCAAGATCAATACTATGACTTTGCGCATCATACAGAGCATTATAATCTTTTACCGTATAATACTCTCCTTCCACCTGCTTTACCGTAATCGGGTATGCCTTTTGTGCCATCGTCGTCGCATGTCTTCCATTTTCCGTATGGGTCAGCAAAACAACGCACTGGTAATCATAAATTCCTGCGTCTTTTCCAGTAGGAATCAGGTAAGTAGAAGAGGTTGCCCCTTCTATTTTATTTGCCTCCTTCGGCTGCCCATCTTCCCCCTCTACGGCATACCACTGGTATCCGGTGACACGCACCTTGTCTGCATCTTCCTCCGGAATTGTGACCTTTGCAGTCAAACAGTTGTCTTTACTCTGGGCATATCCATATTCATATTCCTGCTTTCCGGTAATGCTCACTGTATATTTTGCAATATCCAGTACTTCCGGTTTTGACACTGCCACCAGATTCAGTGCCTCCTCTACATCCACTTCAAATGTGTATGTCACACCGGATGCATCAGAATCATCCTCGGATGCCGGTTCAGCATATTTGGTTTTCGTGTTCCAATTCTCTATTAATGTGGTATATGAGGAAAGTTCACTCTCTTCATTATAATCCTTCAGAACATCTTCAGCACGATACAGTCCTTCAAAGCTGTAACCTTTATCTACAATGACCGTAACGGTAACCCGCTGTCCATAGCGGTATGAACCCTCACCCTTTAACGTCAGTCCATTTAAAGTCACCGCTTCCCCGGTACTGTCCGCTGATACTCCAAGAAGACGTAACTGGTAACCCTCATTTCTGGTGTAGTAGTGGTTCATCGTCATGGATGGATCTGCCACAAAAGTATCCGTCAGCCCTAGTATCTTTGCCTCCATATCCGTTGTGTAAGAGGTAAATGCATAACTGAAAATACCAAATCCACTGACATCCAACGTCCGATGGTCTCCTACTGTACAGGTATCCCCCGTCATCAAGCGGTCATTACGCTTTGTCGCAATCAGATTCTTTGCTGCTACCGACAGCGCTTCCGAATCTGAATTGTCGCACAAATAATAATAGACGACTCCCTCTTCTTCATAAAAACATACGGTGTTACCGGCAATAGTTACTTTAAAACCGGAATGCCCCGTCGCCGTTCCCGCCGCATCTGTATAGGTTATGGACACAGATTCAGCCGCAGTTTCTGCTTCAAATACGTTCTTCATCAGTGTTGTTTCGTAACTCTCATCGCTCCGGGCGAAATAGGAAACCAAAACATAATCAAACTCTGCCGGCTCCCACTGGGCAGACACCGTAAGGTTATAAGGAGGCATCACAAATGTGGCATCGTTTTCTTCTGTCGGCTCCGTATAACGAAGGGTTGCAGCATCTATCGTCTGAGCCGCTTCTTCCTCTGTGGCTGCCGTTTCAAACTTCCATCCGGTAAACTTATAACCGATTCTGCCCGGCGTCTCCAACGTAACCCGGCTTCCATATACTCTTGTGTACTCCACTGCCTTATCCTGCAATCCATTTGCCACGCTTGGGCGAATCTCGGTCTCAACATAACTCTGTCTTGCATAGTAGACGCTGAGAGAGACCGGGGTTTTCTGACAATATCCCTGACTCTTATTGCTGGAGTTCTTTTCAGAATAAGCAAATCCGGTTTCCGGGTAACTGTTATAGGACAGGGAAATGGCACTATAAGAAAGGGAGGAATTCTTCTCCCGAATCATAACAAGCACACCATCAATATAATAGCATTCCTGCGTCGCATTATAATTCACCTGCTTACTTTGAGCAGTTTCTTCGGATCCACTTCCCGATGTATACTGATTATTGTCCGTATAGGTTTTTATAACCGTCTTTACAACCTTCTCATAGCCGGAATTGGTAAGATTATCAACTTCTGACCATGAATAACCGGTATAATTCTCCTCTGTAATATAGTATTTGCCATCAGCGGAAGGCTGTACTGTATTCAATTCTGCCCGATCAGCCCGGGTTGCCTCTGCAAGCTCATAGGAAATATAATTGTAGTTATCCACAAGATCTTTTTCTCTTCTTCCATAAAAAGTCTTGTTTTCTGTAATCTTATAGGACTGATTTCCCACCGGTGTCGTATATTCCGCATCCTCATACCACACAATCCGGTAACCGCTGTCCGCAGTGAATGTTGCCTGCAACACATCATCTGTAGACGGGATAAAGGTAGAGTTGTAGTCCACATAGCGCACCGACGTCTTAGAACCCATAATAAAAGTGAGTTTCTTCTGCTCTACCGACTCTTTATAATAGGTATAATCACAATAATATTTTCCGTCTTCCGACTGTTTGGGTACCAATGCATTATAGGAACTGTTCCGCTTCAATACATACCCATCCCCAACATAGGTATTCGCCTGATTCACACCTAATTTGGCTGCATTCTGTGCATACGCTCCTTCCACGTCAAAGGAAAGCCGTTTCCCCCACAGGAAGGAATTCGCCTTATTCAGAATGTAAAGGTAATTTACTCCATCCTTTGTGCAGGTATAATACGTATCGGTCAGTGTTTTTCCATCTACTACATTGGTAACCGTAACTGCTTCAAAACCGCTTTTTAATGTCCCGGATGAAGCACTGTCATTTTCTATGTTAATAAAGGATTCTACCTTATAGTTGTCGTGTCCCTCTGTCACTTTTCCAACATAAGTTCCCTCGAAAATATCCTTTTCATTGGCGATACGAATAGAGTAAGTAGTTCCATCCCCAACCTTACCTTGACTATTTGTCACCGTAAACGTAGTTCCCGTTGTCTCTTTCAAGAGTTCCTTCGTATCCCCACTGCTGTATTTCAAATCCATCTCGTAGGTCTTTATACCATTAATCTTTGTATAGTCCACATAAATATAGTTAGAATATCCGGATGCTCCTGTTTTAATCTGTCCCACAACATATGTAAGACTTCTCTTCCCTGCCAGTTCCTCTGCTGTATTCACCTGCTCAGTGGGTGTCCAGGACACTCCCTTGCCTGCAATGTACTGTCTGGAGCGGTAGGAAATCGCATAGTTCTCCTCATTGTAATTTGTTGTAAGGGCGTTCGAATCAGAAGTTACACTGGTATAGGTCCCCTGTCCTTCCGTTCCATAAAGGTAAGCTGTATCCGCTTCCGGTACTGCACTATTTCCCTCGTTTCCATAGTAATAGGCTGCCGGGTCGAAGGTATAAGAAGTCCCCCATGGCTGCTTAAAGGTATATGACAACAATTTCTTATAGTCGCTATCCTCCGATTCCTTATATTGGTAGACAATGGTGGTCTCAATCTCATTTCGTTTAAAATAAACACGAAGTTTATTCTGGTCGTCACTTGTCACCTTCTCACTTGCTATGATCGTCATCGTGGTAAGGTTCTTCCCTGCCGAAGCGTCGTAAGTATAGGCAGCGAAATTGCCGTCCAGCATATTTCCCAGCGTGTTATAGTTTAAGTAGTTCCCTGCATCCTCTCCGGTATGTTCTGCTCCATCAATCGTAATCTGCTTTCCCACCGTATCATAATAGTAGATGGCATAATCCGGGGTTTCTGAGTAAGTCAGGTCATTGTTGCTGTTCATTTTCTGTAAATAAAACTCCACAGTGTAGGCAGCAGTCGTATTTTCTACATACTCCTTTGTAATACTTACATTTCCCGCAGGCATAACCGTCATCTTTTCTCCGGTACTCCAGTCCGTGTAATCTGCAAGTTTATAGGAAGTATATTCTGACTTAATGTTTCCTTCTTCATCTTTAAATGGCGCAATCCATTCATTATCGGCATTGTCCTTACTGTATCCATAGGTCTCCAATACCTTCTGCTCTTCAACGGTAAAAACCTTGCCATAGGCAAACTGCCATTCGTGTTTGTACAAAAGATTCGCCTCAACATCCCGCTTATCCCGGTAAACATTCAACGCAACCGTATAACAGTTTCTTTCATAATAGTAGTTAATGTACAATTCATTGGTAGCATCGGCTGTACCGGCGGCAGTTGCGCTACCGCTCTCCGGAAGTGTTGTTGTATCCGCAGCGCCGTATGTAACGGAAACCGCTTTCACCGTATATCCCTCGATTTCCGTCGCATCACTGGTTTTTGCCGTAATCACATCTCCCTGCAACGCATGTCCCGTTTCTGTCAGTTTCTCATCAATGGTATATGCTGACGACGGCGTTTCCAAATAGTTGTCATCTACTATACTTCCAGTCACATCCGGCTGATTTTGCATATGGAAAACAGTGCGGTACGTAACTGTATCCGCTGTAAAGGAACCGGTAA